>DAHZZC010000607.1 GCA_027435495.1 Planctomycetales bacterium | reverse complement strand
CCAGACCACCGTAGCCCAGACCACCGTAGCCCAGACCACCGTAGCCCAGACCATAGCCGTAGCAGCCCGGGAAGAGGCCAATCCAGCCGAACCCGCCATACCCACGGCCGCCATAATTGTAGCCGCCGTAACCCTGGTGGTTGTAATAGCCGGGGTGCTGACCATAGCCCATGCCGCCCATGTGGCCATAGCCCATGCCGCCCATGTGGCCGCCGCCCATCCCCATGCCGCCCATGTGGCCGCCGCCCATCCCGCCGCCGTGACCACCGCCACCGCCTCCGCCTCCACCGCCGTGGGCCATCGCTGAGGCGACCGGGAAGGCCAACAATCCGACCACCAGGGACGCCGTGATCCACGAGGCCCGGCCGTATTGCTTCCGAGAGGTCATTGGTGTGCTCCTGCTTCCTCGGGACCCATCGCGAGTCGCACGTGTCCGCTCTCGCTCGGGAGCGTGGCCGGCGCAGCGGGGTCCTCATTCTCTATACTACGAAATTCCTGCCGAGAAAGGTCGATCCCACGGCGCCTCGATTGCAAGAAGGCCGACGGCTCCCGTTCGCCGGGCCGGGACCGGACAATAACTCCGCCGATATCCCGAAATGCTGACGGAGGCAGATTGGTTCGAGCATGATCGAGGGACGACGGGGGCGACGATGGGGCCGCAGTTGAGATTCGGTGTGATCGGCGAGGCGTGGCGATTGTATCGGCGACACTGGTGGACCTGGTCGACGGCGATGCTGATCGTCATGGTCGCCGAGGCGATCCTGGGCTCGCTGCTCTTTGAGGCGTTCGGGATGCGATGGCCGGGGCATCACGGGGGCTTTCGGCTCCCGATCGTTCCGCACCTGAGCGCGCTGGCGTACGTGGGGACAGTGGCCGTCATCTACATTGGCATTGGCGGGATGATCCGGATGGCGAGCCGACAGGTCCTCACCGGCGAGGTTCGGATCGAGGACCTATTCTCGGTCGTCGACGTCGGCTTCCAACTGCTCGCCGGGGCGGTTTTTTATGCGGCGGCGACGTTCCTGGGCGCGATGCTCTGCGTCGTCCCGGGCGTGATCGCCTCGGGACTCCTGATGTTCACCCTTCCCCTGATCGTGATCGCCCGACGGCCAGCGACGGAGGCCGTCAGCGAGAGCTGGCGCGCTCTCGCTCCGCAATGGCTGGCGGCGACCGTCTTCCATCTCGTGCTCGGGGTCGTCGCGGGCATTGGATCGGCCATTTGCGGCATCGGACTGCTGGTGACGGGACCGCTCTACAGCCTCTCCATCGCCATCCTCTTCCACGAGTTCTACGAGCCGACCCGGCCTGCCTTCCGGAAGAAACCGCCAATCGACCCGTTCCCCGGCTTTTGAGACCGGCGTCTGGGATCCGGTCTCCGGGCGCGTTACAACGACGATCATCCGCCCGCGCTCAAGCCCCTGGATCCCAATCGATGACGCTTCCTCTCCTGCGAACCACAACGCTGATCCTCGCGATGGTCGCCATCGCCCACGGCCAACCTCCCGAGCGCGAAGGCGGTTTCTCGCCCGAGGAAGCCGCCCGGCGAATGGTGGTCCCGCCCGGGTTCCGTGTCGAGGTCTTCGCGGCCGAGCCGATGGTCCGCCAGCCGGTCGCGGCCTGCTTCGACGAGCGCGGGCGGACCTGGGTCGTTGAGTACCTCCAGTATCCCAACCCGGCCGGATTGAAGCCGGTCACCGTCGACCAGTATCTCCGGACCGAGTACGACCGGATCCCCGAGCCGCCGCCCCGAGGTCCCAGAGGTGCCGACCGGATCAAGATCCTCGAAGACACCGACGGAGACGGCCGGGCCGATTCGGCGAAGGTCTTCGTCGACGGCCTGAACCTGGCCTCGGCGGTCGCCGTCGGTTACGGAGGCGTCTTCGTCGGCCAGGCGCCTTATCTCCTCTTCTACCCCGACCGAGACCACGATGATCGACCCGACAGCGACCCCGAGGTCTTGCTGACCGGCTTCGGGCTTCAGGACGCGCATGCGGTTGTCAACTCGCTCGCCTGGGGACCCGACGGCTGGCTCTACGGCGCTCAGGGGAGCACCGTCACGGCCCGAATCCGAGGCGAGGAGTTCCAGCAGGCGATCTGGCGCTATCATCCGCGAGATCACCGGTTCGAGGTCTTCGCCGAGGGAGGCGGCAACACCTGGGGCCTCGACTTCGACGCCGGAGGCCACGCCTTCGGCAGCAGCAACGGAGGCTACATCACGTTTCACATGGTCCAGGGGGGATACTATGTCAAGGGCTTCGCCAAGCACGGCCCGTTGCACAATCCCCGCGCCTACGGCTATCTCGGCCCGATCGCCTACCGGGGAACGAAGGTCGGCGGACACGTCACGCCCGGCGGGATCATCTACAAGGGAGACGCCTTTCCACCCTCCTTCCAGGGGTCCTTCATCGGCGGCAATCTGCTCTCCAACGCCGTCTACTGGCATCGGCTCCAGCGCGACGGATCGACGTTCGCCGGCCGGCACGGTGGAACGCTCCTTGATGCCCGCGACCGATGGTTCCGGCCGATCGATCTGCTCACCGGCCCGGATGCCGCCCTCTACGTCGTCGACTGGTACGACCGGCGAGCCGCCCACCTCGACCCCCGCGACACCTGGGACCGATCCAACGGGCGGATCTACCGCCTCGCTTACGGCAAACGTCGAAAGGTTCCGTCGTTTGACCTCGCGAGGAAGTCGTCCGCCGAGCTGGTCGCGATGCGGACCGATCCCAACGACTGGTTCCCGGCCGAGGCCCGTCGCATCCTGGCCGAACGCCGAGATCGCTCGATCATTCCGGAACTCAGACGCCTCCTCGAATCCGATCGAGACCCGGTCCTCTCACTCCGCGACTTCTGGGCGCTTGACCTCAGCGGAGGACTCGACGACCCGACCGCCCTCGGGCTGCTCGACCACCCGGTGGCCGGCGTCCGCCGATGGACGATCCGACGCCTCGGCGACGATCACCGGATGACCCCGACCTTCCGCGATCACCTCGCCAAACGCGCTGGTTTCGAGCCCGATGCCGACGTCCGTAGTCAGCTCGCCTCCAGTTGCCAGCGATGGCCCGCCGCCGACGCCCTGCCGATCGTCTCCGCCCTCCTGCGCCGGGATGAGGACCACCGCGACCCACACCTCCCAATCCTGCTCTGGTGGGCCTGCGAGCGGGCCCTCCGCCAGAATCGCGAGGCCGTCGTCGCCATGCTCTCCCGCCCCGAAATGCAGTGCTCGCCCATCGTCGTTGAATCGATCCTGGAGCGATCGGCGCGAGCCCTCGCCGCCGAGCCCGACCTCGATGCCGCTGCCCATTTGCTGCAAGCGGCGAAGGACCCCGAGGCCATCACTCGCGTTCTCGCCGGGATGGAACAGGGGCTCCGCGGCAGAAAGCCCGGCCAGGTTCCCAAATGGTACTCCACGGGACTCCACGAGACTCCTGGCACCCCGGATGACCTCCGTTTTCGCGTGTTTGCCCGGCTCGGAACGCCGGAAGCCATCAGGGCCGTCCAGGAAATCGCCCAGGATCCTCGACGTCCAACCGCCTCGCGAACCGCCATGATCGAACTGCTCGGAGAGCTCAAATCTCCAACAAATCGTGATATTCTCATACATATTCTTTTCAAGGATTCTAGTTCGTCCATCCATCTTGCCGCGGTTTCGGCGATCGGGGAATACGCGGACTCTTCCCTTGCCGGTCCGCTCCTGGAGCGTTATCCGGCGGCGAGCCCCGCCGTGCGCGCCCGGATTCTCGGGCTGCTGGCGACCCGGCGCGAGTGGACCCTCGCTCTGCTCGATGCGATCGAGCAACGCAAGGTCGCCGCGAAGGATCTGTCGGCCGGGCAGGTGCAGCTCATCGCCCGACGAGCCGATCCGTCGACGCTCGCCCGGCTCGAATCCGCCTGGGGGAAGGTCCCGCGTGCGGGGTCGGCCGAGAAGGTTCGACGGATCGCCGAGGTTCGCGGCCTGCTCCCCGAGGGCGACAAGGGGAACGCCGAACGCGGGCGCCCGATCTTTCTGGCCAACTGTGCCGTCTGCCACAAGCTCTTTGGCGAGGGAGAATCGATCGGTCCGGACCTCACCGGCGCCGACCGCGGCAACCTCGACTTCCTTCTCACCAGCCTTGTCGACCCGAGCGCCTTCGTCCGCAAGGAATACCAGGCCCAGGCGATCGCTCTTCGAGACGGTCGCGTCCTCAACGGCCTGGTCGTTGACGAGGACGATCGGACCCTCACTCTGCTCGACGCAAGCCGGCAAAAGACCATCCTCTCGCGTGAGGCGATCGAGGAGTCCCGGCCGTCGGATGTCTCGCTGATGCCCGAGGGACTGCTCGACCGCCTGACCGAGCCCCAGATTCGCGACCTTTTTCGCTACCTTCAGAGCGTCGGCCGCTAAGGCGGCCGGGCGATGCCATTCCACCGATTGTTTGCGCTAGAATGGCTTTACTGATAAGCCGGGGATTCGGTGATCACGCAACATTTCCGAAGGTTGTTTCGAATCCATCGAGCGACCGGCTGTTCAACTGGCGACGGGCAGAACCCCCGACCTGCTTGCCTCCAGAAATCCCGGGTGCGACAATCAATTTCCGCGTGAGGCTTTCATGCCGTGAGTCGGCATCCAGTTCGATCGAAACGATTGCGTCCCTGTACATCCCGGCTCTCGGGGCGATCACGGGAACCATGGTCATGGCGCACGAGGAGCCTCGGCCCCATCTTTTGATCGAGCAGGCTCGTCAGGGTAACGCCGCCGCCCGGGGAGCCCTGCTGGAACTCTATCGCAATTACTTGCGGCTCGTGGCTCGCTCGCTGATCGGTGGGGCACTCCGCTCCCGGCTCGATGCCTCGGACCTGGTCCAGGAAACCTTCCTGAAAGCCCACCGCGACTTCGAGCAGTTCGGCGGTATGAGCGAGCGCGAGCTGCTGGCCTGGCTCCGGCAGGTCCTGGTTCGGAGCCTCTCGAATCAGGTCAAGCACCATCGCCGTCTGTCGCGCGATCACCACCGGCAAGTATCACTCGAGCAACTCCTCGATCAATCCAGTCTCGCCGTGCAGCAGGCGCTCGCCTCTCGGTTCCCCTCGCCGCGCCGCGCCGGCCGGTCCGGCTCGCTCGAACTGATTCACGAGCCCGATGATCCTGTCCGGTTTGTGATGGCTGGGGTCGCCGATCTATTGTCGGAGGGAGCACCGGGTCGTGACCTGGTC
>DAHZZC010000606.1 GCA_027435495.1 Planctomycetales bacterium | reverse complement strand
AGCGGGCCCTTGGGATCGGCTATGGCCGCGCGGCTCGCCTGATTGATTTCATGGCCGAGGACGGGATTGTCGGCGAGTACAAGAGCGGATCAGCCCGCGAGGTCCTCTACTCGTGGGAAGAATGGGAAGCCCTCAAAAACGGCGGTGAGCACAAGGGCGAGGCCGCCGCCTGAGCTGTTGGATCACACCGCCAACGCACGCGGGACATTCGGCCAGCATTGGTCGATGTTTAGGGGCCGATCGGGGAGCATGGTCGGTCGGTCGTGAGCTTCACCCGGGCGACCGCCTACCGGGTCGCCGGGGGTGGGGTAGGCAGCGGGCGACTCGAACGGCCGAGCTAGCCAGCTCCATGGGAGCACCGCGATCGCCCGGCCGCTACGCCCAGGCGGCCTCATGATACGCCGAACGTCGGACAGAGGCGTTCCAGGATCCTCGATGGCCGGACGGGTCACCGTCCACGTCGTGCCCGACCTCGTTCCGGAAATCCGTGTGCGGTTGAGGAGGATTCAGGTCGCGGTCGATCGGCTTGTAGCCGATGTGGTATCCCCCGCATCGCTTGCAGCGGTAGACCGCCAGTCGATAACCCTCGCGTTTACGGCCAGTGGCCCGATTCCAGACCTCCAGCCCTACACGGTGGCCATCGGCCGTCCGACGATCGGGGAAGAACAGCTTGCCGCAAGAAGCGTCGGCCTGGGGAAGAATCAAGTCGGGTCTCGACATTGGCTCTCAACCCTCGCTTGGGTCGCCCGGCATGGAGAATTGGCGGAGGATGGCCCCGCCGGGCGCTCATGGTGACTGAAGATAGAAGCGGGAAAGGTTCAGACGGTTCGATCAGGTCGGCCGTCTCATTCTAAGAATCAAACTGAGAGACGCCCTCTCAGTGACGCGCATGCCCGCAAGATTCCGGGCGTGTTGACGCCGGACCACACAGACCGTTGCAGGCATCGCCCAGGATCAGCCCGCTTCAGGCTATTGAAGCTGCGCGATGGTCTGAACCTCGGCGTCCCAGTAGCTGGGCAGAGTGGCCCAGGGGTTCGATTTCGCAGGATCGGGCGCCGACTTGCCATCTGTGATGTAAATCGATCCAATCCGCTTGACGATCGCCTCGCGAACGAAGGTCCGCATCGTTTTTTCGTCCGCAACCTGGTAGATCAGGGCGGCGAAATGAGATGGATCGTATGCAGCAAGATGGGGGGGTAGCTCAAGCTGCTCGAAACCCTCATGATTGTAGAAGATGCAGATTCTGTCCGCGGCGCGGCGAGCGAGGTAAGCTTCGTCGCAAATGGCGCCCGGATCCGAGACGATGAGGGCGTTGGGAAGCTTCTCCCGGGCGTATCGAGCGATGTCCGCGATGTAGGCGGAGTGTCGGGGGTCGACGGGCTGCTGGTCGATGAAGAAACCGGAGATGCGGGGGTAGAAGTGAAGCCAGGCATCGATATCGGCCTTGACTTCGGCGGTGGTCCGGACCGCGAACTGGGTATGGACGTAGCCGACCAGGCGGGCGGATCGGCTTTCGGCCTCGGCGAACAGGGCAACGTAGTCGGGGTTTCGCTCGACGCCTGGCCCGTTGCTGGGGTTGACGATCGCGACGACGTCGACGCGATCCGCGGCGTTAAAGACCCTGTGCCACTGGGCGAGGCCATCGCCCCTGGGGTAGAAATAGGCGGGGACCAGTAGTCGAAGCCGGCGGGGGGGGTGGTTTGGCCGTTGTCCCTCGATGGCGCCCGGTGGATAGAGGGCGTCGGCCTGGACACGATCGACCCGGGTAAAGCTGTGGTTTACGGACGGGGCCGACTGCGGAATCACCACGGCCTGGCCTGGCTCGTGCGCCTCCCACCGAGACCAACCGAGGACGGCGATGGCCAGAAGCACGCCAGCGGCCAGGGCCGCGGCGACGGTCCGATCCGACCGGCCGGCGCCGGAAGGTGGGACAGCGGAAGTCTTTGAGACCTCGCGTAGGCCACGCGAGTCGCCCGCGGTGATCCCGAGGCCATCCTCCAGCACGGTCGTCGAGCGGGCCTCCTCCTCATCGGTCTCGGACGGGTCGGCCTGGATCGACCACCACGAAGGGAATTCCTCGATCAAACGCTGCTCGCCTGAGCCAAAGCTTCCGGACATCGGCGTTCCGATGATAAGCTCGGCTCCACAGGCCGGGCAGCGGGTTTGCCTCCCGGTGTGTCGGTCCTCGGCCTTGAATACTCGACCGCAGCCGCAGACGACCCGAATCATCGATCCGCCCCCCCGCGTTCGCGGACAAGCCCGCACGCAACCGATCGTATTTCGTCGATCGTGGTCTTTCGCCTGGCGTTCACGTGATCTTATGTGCGACCGCCCAGCACCGGCAAGAGGAGGCCGTGAGGAACGCGGCCGCCGCGGAGACGCGAACGGGGGGCCATGACCGCGGGGCATTGCAGTTCTTATGGTTATGATCTGATTGAGGGGCGGGCCGCGAGATGCTAGACTGAGCAGATCGGACCCTCGCCGGCCGTGCGGGGCCCGTCGTCGATGAAGCCGCACCCCGAGGAATCCTAATGCTGGACCCCACGGCCTCGCGATTCGGGCAAGCGGCCCTGCTCAGTGGCCTGCTGGACGAGGCGGGCCTACGTGCGTGCTGGGAGGCGTTGCCGCCCGAGAAGCGAGATGTCGCCGAGCATCTTGACCGCCGCCTCGCCCGTCAGGCCGTGCAGTCCTCGGCGCTGACGCTCTGGCAGGCCCAGCAGCTTCTCGCGGGCCGGACCAATGGGTTCAAGGTCGATCGCTATCTGCTGCTGGAACTGCTTGGGCAGGGGGGGATGGGACGTGTCTATCTCGCCCGCGACACCCGGCTGAACCGACGAGTCGCTCTGAAGATCCTGGCGCCGGAACGGATCAGCAACCCGAGGGCGGTCGCCCGATTCCAGCGAGAGGCGCGGGTCGGGGCGCAGTTGCAGCACGAGAATCTGGTCCGGGTCTACGACTTCGGTGAGTCGAACGGCCGCTTCTTCCTCGTGATGGAGTACATCCAGGGGAAGACCATCGGTGGCCTGATCTCGTCGAAAGGGCGGTTGCCTCCAGCGGTGGCGGTCCGTCTGACCCGCCAGGTCGCGCTGGCGCTGGATCATGCCCATCAGAAAAAGATGATCCACCGCGACGTCAACCCGTACAACATCATGGTGACCGAGGAAGGGGTCGCCAAACTGGCCGACCTTGGGCTGGCGATTGAGTTGAACGAGGAGGCGCAACGGGTCACACGCGAGGGTGCGACCGTCGGCACGTTCGACTACGTG
Source organism: Planctomycetales bacterium (assembly GCA_027435495.1). Taxonomy (GTDB): domain Bacteria; phylum Planctomycetota; class Planctomycetia; order Isosphaerales; family Isosphaeraceae; genus JAKAUH01. The sequence goes on along the minus strand of DAHZZC010000606.1, from coordinate 1,761 downwards.
GCCCCCGAGCAGGCGAGGCACTCGCACTCGGCGGACATCCGGAGCGATATTTACTCGCTGGGTTGCAGCCTGTACCACATGCTGACGGGGCACGTCCCGTTTCCCAGTCCGAGCCTCCCCGAGAAGCTCTTCGCGCACCAGGCCATGGAGCCTGAGCCGCTGGAGAAGGAGGCGCCGGGGTTGCCGGCGGGTCTGGGCGATGTCGTCCGAAAGATGATGCGGAAGCAGCCAGAGGATCGGTACGCGACGCCGATGGAGGTTGTCCAGGCCCTGGAGCCCTACTCGGGTGCGGTCTGGGTCCCTGGTACGGCACCATCGCCCTCACCATCGGGGGAGATTCCGGCAGGCCGGGGCTCGGGATCGCATGCTTCGGGGGCCGTTGCGGCGGCGGCCCCGGTTGCTCTGGCGCCGTCGGTCGCTGCGCACGACAGGCCGATGTCTGCCAGCAACGAGCTCGACGATCCAGGGGTCCCGCTACTGACCCCGACCGAGGAGGGGGCGGACGACTTCCCGATGCTGGACCTGGGCCCGGAGCCGCCTCTCCGCGAAGTGGCGGCGAGGTCGCGAGCCTTGGCAGGTGTTGGTCTCTCCTTGAGGTTTCGTCCGACGGCTCAGGAGACGCAGGGCCAGGACTCGGAGGTCGCCGAGGCGGCTCCATCAAGTGCGCCGGGGACCGCAACGCTCCGGCTCGGACACCAGACCCGGCCACGCTGGCGCGTCCTCTGGATACCGGTGGCCGTCGCGACTGCGGCGGTCGCCGTCGGTCTGATGCTGACCGGCCGGCTCTTCCCGCCCCGAACGACCACACCGCTTCTTACCTCCCGTACCACGAAGCCGCTCCCGGATCGTACGGGTGGCCGTACGCACGTGAAGTTTGAGGGCCCCGCCATTGCGGTTCGCGGTCAGGGAACCACAGACGAGATCGTTCCGGCGAAGAACCTCGCGGATGCGATCCGGTCCGCCCTGGGCCCGAAGGGACGCGCTGGCTTCGTGGAGTTGCGCGATCATGGTCCTCTCTCGATCGCCCCGGCCGACATCCCCGACCTTCGGACCGGCAGCGGGAGCCTGGAGATCCGCGCCGCGGCCGGCGATCGGCCGGTGATTGAGGCACGGATGGAGGCGAAAAAGTCGTGGATGGCGACCGGCTCGGCGGTCTCGCTGACGCTCTCTGGGCTGACGATCCGCGTCCATCCGCCGACGTCCGCGAATGGCGAGGCCGTCCTCCCGCTCCTCCAGGCGGCCGGCCGGGTTCGGCTGGAGCGATGTTCGTTCGAGGTGGTCGGCGAACGAACCGTCGCGGGGCTCCGCGCTCTCCGCGCCGAGGGAGGCATGGTCTCGGTCGATCGCTGCTGGTTCCGCGGCTTTGATGAAGCGATCGGCATTCAGACATTCGAACAAACCACGGCCGAGATCCGTCGTTCGATGTTTGTCCCCGGATCTGGTGCCGCGGGTGCTTCGAGTGGTCCTGAGCCGGGCCGAGGCTGGGCGATCGGCCTGGAGATTCAACCCGGCCGGGGAGCCACGAAGGGTTCAAAGCGCCACCTCACGCTCGATCACTGCACCATCGAAGGCAGTGGCTTGCTCGCCGTTGAGGGTGATGCCGGGCCTTCGCCGATGCCGGTTCTCGTGGAGCATTGTGCCGTCCGTGCTGGAGCACTTCTGGCCTGGAAGCCCCGCAAGTCCGGCGATCGTCTGGATCGCGTCGTTGAGTGGCGGGGGAACGGCAACCAACTCCACGTCCTGGGCCCGTCCTGGGTGGTG
>DAHZZC010000605.1 GCA_027435495.1 Planctomycetales bacterium | reverse complement strand
TTGGGCCCGGAAGTTCCGGGCTTCGGGCATCGTCCAGAGGATGGAGGCGAGGTCGCCGCCCGCGAGCAGGAAGGCCCCCTGCCCGATCTCGGGATCGACCGCGACCACAATCGACGAGACGATCCCGCCCAGACTGATCCCCGTCGCGCCGAGGCGCCTCGCGTCGACTTCGGGTCGCCTTGACAGCCAGATCGCGGCCCGCCGGACGTCGCAGACCCCCTGCCGCATCGCCGTTACCGATCGCTCGATGTCCTCAGCCCGAATCCGCTTTGGATCGCGGACGAACGAGGCCGGCCGTCGTTCGCCATAATAGGGGAGCTTGAGAAAGAGCGCTGCGACCCCCCGGTCGGCCAGCCGGGCGGCCATGTAACGCGAGAGTGCGAAGTCGGCACCGAGGATGTGCAGGACGACCACCGCCGGATGCTTCCCCTGGCCCTTCGGCTGGAAGTACTCGGCATGGACTGTGTTGTTGACCACTTCCTTCGTCTCGATCGGCGAGGGGAACCGAAGCCGGGCAACCGAGTATCGTGCGGTTTCCAGCGTCGGTTCCAGTTCGTAGTCGAACCTGGCCGCCCTGAGCCGGAACAGTTCGGGGACCGTTTCCTCGCTGGCGGCTGGGCGGAAATCGATCGTTCCGCGGAGAGCCGGCTCAGGCGGGAGGGAGATTGCGGCATAAATAAGCATAAGGACAGCCATGTCTTTCGATCCTCCTCAAGGTCCGGATCGGCGTTGCCGCCCTGGCGGGATTCTTCTACATTACGGCCCCTCGATGACCGAGGGGAAGGGAGTCCCCGGCCATGCCTCGATCGAGCCTTCGCCTTGACCAGATCGAGCCCGAGCGTGTCCTGATCCTCAAGCCCAGCTCGATCGGCGACATTCTCCACGCGATGCCGATTCTCTCGGCACTCCGGGATCGATGGCCCGGCGCCCACCTGGCCTGGGTCGTGAACCGCCCTTACGCCGAGTTGCTCCACGGTCACCCCGACCTTGACGAGCTCATCGTCTACGATCGCGGAAAGAAAGGGTGGGATGCGACCAAGTTCCTGGGGATGGCCGCCCTGCTCCGCCGACTGCGCCGATCACGATACGACCTGACCATCGACCTTCAGGGCCTCTTGCGATCGGGGATGATGGTTGCGGCGGCGAGGTCGCCGGTCCGGGTGGGATTGGCGGACGCCCGCGAGGGCTCTCGACTGTTCTACACTCACTGGGTCGAGGCCTCGCGGCAAGGGGTCCACGCCGTCGACCGGGCGCTCCGGGTGGCGAGGGCGTTCGGCGCGGAGGCTTCCGAGGCGCGGTTTCGGCTCCCGATCCCGGACGACGCGATGCGGTGGGCGGCCCGGACGGTCGAGAACTGGCCGAGGCCCCGGGTGGTCCTCAACCTCGGCGCGCGGTGGCCGACCAAGCGATGGCCGCCCGAGCATTTCGCGGCGCTTGGGCGGCTTGCCCACGAGCGTCAGGGAGCCGGGTTGATCGCGGTTGGGTCGGCCGCGGATCGGCCGATGGTCGACGAACTCATTGCCCGGCTCGCGCCGACGCCGGTGCTGGACCTCTGCGGCCGGACTGGGCTGCTCGAATGCGCCGCGGTGAGCCTTCAGGCCGACGTCTTCGTCTCCAACGATACCGGACCGCTGCATCTGGCGGTTGCCGCAGGGGCGCGGGTCGTGGGGATCTACACCTGCACGAATCCCGACCTGACCGGCCCTTACGGTCCAAACAGTCTCTCAGTGCGGACGTGCGGCGGCTGCGCGGCCAGCCTTCGGAAGACCTGCCGGCGAATGGACTGCATGACCGACCTGCGACCTGGTCGAGTCTGGGCGGCGGTCGCCCGGCAGCTCGAGGCGGCCTCGGTTTCGGCCGATCGAATCAGTGGAAGCCCCGGCGTCGGATCTGGCTGTACCGCTGGAGCGACTCCTCGATGATCGGCAGCGCAGTGGCCGCGGGCTGGATCTCGTCGACCTCGACGGACTTTCCCTCCAGGAGCTTGTAATCCTGGAAGAATCGGCGGAGCATCATCAGCCGGTGCGAGGGGAGTTCGGACGCATCGCGGAAGCTGTTGAATTCCGGATCGTGGATCGCGACGGAGAGGACCTTGTGGTCCTTTTTACCCGCGTCGACCATCGTCATTAAACCGATGACGCGCGAGCTGACGAGGGTGAGCGGCGAAAGCGCCTCCTGGCAGAGCACCAGGACGTCGAGCGGGTCGTCGTCCTCAGCGTAGGTCTGCGGGATGAAGCCGTAATTGGCCGGGTAATAGACCGCCGAGTAGAGTACCCGGTCGAGACGCAGGAGCCCGGTCTTCTTGTCGAGCTCGTACTTGACGCTCGACCCCATCGGAATCTCGACGAGCGCGCTGAACTCGTGTGGGAGTTTCTCGCCGGGGGTGACGTCGTGCCAGGGATGGATCATCGGGTTCCGTCGGAGCTTCGGCTCGGTTGCGACGCCCGGGGCGCCGGATGGATCGGTCGCGATTCAGTCCAGAACACAGATAGCCATCTTATCGGATCGCCCGACCCCAAGCCGAGACCGATTTTCTCCGATGCCCTCGCCGACCCTCGGCCCATGAGGTTGACTCCGAAAGACTTCGGAGAGTCTGGCGAGAGATGTGGGTTGTGGAAAAAAGTCGGGAAGGGGAGACGGAATCCGAGAGAATCCGTTAGAGTGGCATTGACACGTTTCTCCCATCGAAGAGGAAACCCGGCCCTTCTGTCCACACCTTGGGGTGTCTCCATGCGACGCAAGTCATCGAATCGATCGACGCGTCTCTCTTCCGATCGGGCGCGTCGACGCGTTGTCCTCTGCGCCGAGCCGCTGGAAACGCGCCAGCTTCTCTCCGTTGCCGCACTACCGCAGGCGATGGCTCCGGTCGCGAGTGTCCCGGTTGCGGTGGGCCCGGCGGTCTCGGGCGCCTCGCAGTCCGCCGCTGGTGCGGTTGCCTCCGTGCCGATCGTCATCGAATGGAACCCGGCCTTCCATGCGAATACGGGGTTCCAGGGCTTCACGGAGACGATTTTCATCGTTGAGCAGCCGGTCCTGGTCCCGGTTAACTCGAATCCATCGCCGGCGCCGGTCTCCACGGGCATTGGATCGACCGACCCGATCTCAACGGCGGGCGACTCCGCGGCGTCGTCATTGGCGAGCACCCCGGCGATCACGCCGCTGACGGCGACGATCCTGGCGCCGGCCTCGGCCGCCAGTCATGCGCCGGTCATCGCGATTGTGCCGACGGCGACCACGGTGACTTTCTTCGGACCCAGTTCGATTCCCGTGACGACGCAGGCGATTCTTGCCACGGCGGCGCTGGAGGAGCAGCCGATCCAGCCTCCGGTTTTGGGCCAGGGGTTTGAATCGGGTCAGACTCAGGGCCTCGAGCCTGACCGGCTGGAGAGCCTGCTCCCGAAGACGACCCGGGAGCCTTTTGACCCGCAACTTCCGCCGGTGGACTTCATCGAGCCGTTCCAGCCGGCGGCGGTGGAGGCGCCGCAGTCGGTTGAGCCGATCGAGCCGGCGCCTGCTCCGGTTCCTGCCCTCGATCCGTTGCCGATGCTCGGGATCGCCCCGGAGGCCGTGTCGTCGGCCGATCGCGCTGGCTCGCATGAGCTTTCGATCCCGGCGTCACGGGTCGGCGATCGGGTTGATGCCGAGACGCCGAGCTTCAGCATGGCGGCGATGGTCGGTGTTACCGCGATCGCCGGTGGCGGTTATCGACTGGTCCTGGGCCGTTCGCGACGGTTCAACCAGAGGTGGCTGCCGGACCGTGGGCGTCGTCACGAGGACAACTGAGCCTGGGCCTCCTTTCGAGAGTTTCCCTCGCACCCGGGACGAGATGACTCGCGTTCCGGGTGCGAAGGATGTTTCGATGAATATCGAAAAGCCCGAATAACGTTCGATGGCTCGGCACCTGGATCGAATCGCCTTCTCTCGACGCGGATGACGTTTGCCCTCGGCCCGGCCGCGCCGTCCCGTCCAGCGATCCTCCGACCTGGCCGGCGAGGAGGAATCCGTCCGATGACGAGAGGTTCTCGACCGGCGGCCGTTCTGGCCGCGATCCTGGCGCTGGCGACCCCCTCGGCCCGGGCCGCGGCACTGGCGCCGAATGTCATTCTGGTGCTTGCCGATGACCTGGGTCCAGGCGAGGTGAACTGTTACGGAGGTCAGACGGCGCCGACGCCGAACCTCGACCGGATGGCGAAGGAGGGAATCCGGTTCACGCGCTACTATTCCGCTTCGCCGATCTGCTCGGCCTCGCGGTGCGGGCTGCTGACCGGCCAGTTCCCGGCGCGCTGGCAAATCACCAGCTACCTGCAAACCCGAGCGGGTAACAGGGCCTGTGAGCAGGCCGACTTTCTCGATCCGAAGGCACCGGCTTTACCCAGGGCCCTGAAGGCGGCCGGTTATGCGACGGCGCATGTCGGCAAGTGGCATCTGGGGGGCGGGCGGGACGTGGTAGACCCGCCGAAGTTCGCCGCGTACGGATACGACCAGGGGCTTGGCACCTGGGAGAGCCCCGAGCCCCATCCCGAGATTACGGCCCGCGACTGGATCTGGTCGGCGGCCGATCCGGTGAAGCGGTGGGACCGAACGCGATGGATGGTCGACCGGACGCTCGACTTCCTCGACGCGCACCCCGAACGCCCCTGCTTTGTCAATCTCTGGCTCGACGACACGCATACTCCCTGGGTCCCCTCGGCCGACGATCAGAAGCTCGGCAAGAATGGCCGGGCGTCGGGCCGCGGCGATACGCCCGACCGCCTGCGCCGAGTCGTGATCGAGATGGACCGGCAGATCGGTCGATTGCTCGACCTGATCCGCGCGAAGCCATCCGCTCGGCCGACGATCGTCCTCTTCCTGGCCGACAACGGTCCACTGCCAACCTTCGAGGGGGCGCGCACCGTCGGTCTGCGCGGGAGTAAGCTCAGTCTGTACGAGGGCGGGGTCCGGCTCCCGCTGATCGCCTGGGGGCCTGGCATCGTCGCCGAAGGCTCGACGGACGAATCCTCGGTGATCGGTGCGGTCGATCTCTTCCCGACTCTCTGCCGGATCTGTGGAGCGGATTTGCCGGCCGACTACCGATCGGACGGCGAGGATCGGAGCGTTGCGCTCCTCGGGCGGCCCTCCCCTCGCAAGCGTTCCCTTTTCTGGGAGTACGGCCGGAACGACCGATCGTTCGCTTACCCCAGCGGCGCCGACCGCTCGCCGAATCTGGCGGTACTCGACGGCGACTGGAAACTTCTGGTGAACGCCGACGGAAGTCAAACCGCGCTGTACCAGGTGGGGCGCGACCCGAAGGAAACCCAGGACCTCGCCCACAAGGAGCCGGTGGTCTCGCGTCGACTGCGTGAGGCCGTTCTGGCCTGGCGAAGGTCGCTACCCTGACGTGGCGATGGTCTCGTCCCTGGCGGGAGCGATCCCCGGCAGAGGCGGCCGGGCTGACCCATCCCGTCTGGACCGGGCTCGCGTGGTTCGGGCGTCCTCCGCTCGGCCATTGCGGGAGACCACCGAAATCCGAGATGAAGTGATCGTGGAGAGTTTGCCGAAAGTAAGATGTTGGTGCCTACGGTTGTCGACGTTCCCCACCGGCCTGATGGGCCAGCAAACCGCGATCGAGGAAGCCGTCTTTCCGTTCCTCGAAACGGTTCGGCCCGTGAATTCAGAAGCCGAAAGGTGCGCACTCTCCCTCGCAGTCGGAAGCCCAGGTTGAACCAGGTGATTTGGCGGTGAGACTCATGGCGGCCAGGATTCCTTGATTGGATGATTGTTCGTCAAATGTGTCTGATATATGGGAGATTTGTGCGATGGCGCACATGTTCGGGCTTGGAAAGTCTTTCATCATTCCAGCCGGGCTCGTGGCCTTTCTCGTGGCCGGCGCGGCACCATCGATGACGTCGGCCGAGGAAGTTGCTCCACCCGATGGCTCTGTTCCGGCCGCTCTTGCTGATTCGGAGCCTCGCCCCTCCTACGTCTCTGCGATCGGGGACGATGCCGCGGGACCCGAACCGGCCGCTAGCCCGGTGTCTGGCCCGCCGACCCATGGCTGGGAATTGCCGCCCGCTCGGGTCGTGATGGGACCGATCGACGTGATCGCCGAGTCGATTTTTGGCGAGGCCTCCGCCGAAGAGTGGCAGCCGCTCAGCCTGTCGACGTTCTTCAGCGAGGGCTGGGACCGGCCGTGGGTCAGGTCGCCGGCGGGGACCAGAGGGGGCCTCAAACAGAACTGGTTTGGCGCCGCCGACGCCACCTTCGTACGACTCAGCTCCATCAATTTCTTCAACGTCAACGGCATGACGACCAACAATGGATTATTGTTGACACCTTTTCCCTGGGCCCCCGCGAAGCCGAAGGCCATCGGCAATGAATACTGGGCGTCGTACAATCTTTATCTGCCGCTGAACCAGCGACTGGAGTTGCTGGTTGTGGTCCCGTTCCTCGCCTCCAACGCGGACAGTGCCGGTCATTATGTCGGCAACTTCGGCGACCTGACGATTTCCGAGCGGTTCCGCCTGATCGAGCAGCGGAACTTCACGCTGCTGGCTCTGCTCACCGAGCGGATGCCGACCGGCCAGACCGTCAATGGTAACGACATTAACTTCATCACACCGTCCATGGAATTTTGGTGGAACTTCACGCAGAACTGGGTGATGCGCGGGTCAACCGGGATCAACATCGACACCGGCCGCCACTCGGCCACCAGCGTCTACTTCAATAACCTCGCCATCGGCCGCCAGATCACCACCAAAGACGCGCGCATTTTCAAGGAACTGGCCGCCCATGTCTCGGTGACGACCCTATCGGATGTCCTTGGCCGCAAGGGTTACATCACCGACGTCTACATCGCGCCGGGCTTTCGGTTCGGACTGGACCGGGAACAGAAGTGGTACGTCCTCGGCGCCGCTCTCTTCCCTGTCAGTGGACCTCATCCCTACGCGTGGCAGCCGATGTTCTCACTGGTCCGAAACTTTTGATCGGCTTCATGAGCCACGGAACCCACACGGCCGGAAGTCGCTTCAAACAGGCCATGGGCGTCCAGACAATGATGATGCCTGGATAGTGCCAGTCTGCTTTTGTAATGGAGTGACCGCATCCTGAGCATGGGAGGGCACTCGAGCACGTTGGCGGTTGGAAACGACCTTTTCGAGTTTTCGGAAGGGGATTTCCATACCGCCGCGCATCAACCCGATGGTCGAGCGATTCGTCAGGGCCGTTTCTGGGCACCTTTCAGGTGCTGATCCAGGAACGCGAACATCTCGCCGGCGGTGTGCGGTACGAGATCGCCTCCCCAGCCGTGGCCGGCGCCGACAAGCAATTCGACCCGTCCTGGGACTTCGGCCGCGGTCATCGCCTCGGCCAGTTCGACCGCCTGCGTGTGCGGGACGAGCGGGTCCTTGGTGCCCTGGAACGTCAGGATTGGCGGGTCATCCCGGGTGATGTACGACCTTGGCGACGCCCTGGCCGCGAGGTCGGGCCGCTCGATCGCTGTCGCGCCCAGGAAGTCGCGCACCAGCGGTTTGCTGACCTCGGGGATGTCCGTGGCTGCCAGGTCGACTGGGCCGAAATAGTTCACGACCGCCTGGATTCGGGTGTTGGGGGACCCGGCCGGAGTCTCGCCTTCGAGACCATCGGCGGGGCTGGTCACGCCCAGCATGAGCGCGAGGTGCGCGCCGGCCGAGAACCCGACGGCCCCGATCCGATCTGGATCGATTCGGTACTCCTTCGCGTGCTGCTTCATCCAACGGACCGCCGCCTTGACGTCGTGAACCTGCGCCGGGAAGACCTCGCGCGGGCAGAACCGGTACTGCGGGGAGACGGCCAGATATCCACGTCCGGCAAACTCGCGCATCACCTGGCGGGTGTCGCGCTTGTTCCCCGCGCGCCAGGCCCCGCCGTGGATTACCAGCACCGACGGAAACGGTCCCTGGCCCTTCTCGGGCGCGGCGATGTCCAGCTTCAGCTCGACTCCGTCGGCCTTTGTGTAGATGATGTCAGCCTCTTCCCGAATCGCGGGCTCGTCGGCGATGGCGCAGGGCGATCCGATCGCCAGAAACAGCAACGCGGCGGAGGCTACTGGAATCCTCGACTGAGCAGGCATGGTGCATCCTCCCGGAGGGCCATTTATGAATGGGAGCTCTATCTGTTTGGCGGTTGCTCCTGGTGTCCCAGGGTCGAAGTCGGATCAGCCGGCGATCCTCGCGTCGCCTCGGGCTTCGTCCGGTTCGGGAGCTGGAGCTTTCTCCTATATGAATTGCGATGTATCCAAACGTGAACGCATTTCGGAGCCGACAACCACCTCGCTCGTCATTCAGAACCAGAGCGATTTGTCCACGACGTTCAGCAGCGGCTCGCCCCTTGTGAACCGGCGGACATTCTCGACCAGCACCGCCAGGTGTCGCCCGGCGATTGCCGGGGAATAACCGGCGGTGTGCGGGGTGAGGATCACGTTGGGGAAGTCCCAGAGCGGGTGGTCGGCCGGCAGCGGCTCGACCTCGTAAACATCAAGAGCAGCGCCGGCGAGTCGACCGGCCCGAAGTGCCGCGACCAGGTCGTCCAGCACCACGATCGCGCCTCGCCCGATGTTGATCAAATAGCTCGACGATCGCATCTGGGAGAGCGTCTCGGCGTCGAAGAGGCTGGTGGTCTCGGGCGTCTGGGGTGCGGCGATCACGACGAAGTCGCTCCATCCGAGTAGAGCCGGCAGTTCGCCGGGTCCCATCACTTCCTCGACACCCTCGGGTGCCTCCACCCGATCGGGATATCGGTCGACGCCCCGGACCGCGATCCCGAACGCTCGCGCCCGGCGCGCGATCTCACAACCGATCGCTCCCATCCCGACGATCCCCATCGTCGAGGCGGGGAGGTAGATCGTCGCCCGGTCCATCGCGTTGACCGTCCCCGGCCCGGACGCGAAGCTCACCCGCGACGCTTCGCCGCCAAGCGGTTCGTATCGATGCTCGATCTGATGGCGGACGTAGGTGTGCAGATTTCGGGCAAAGGCGAGGACATACCCCATCACCTGGTCGGCGATCACGTCGCTGAAGAGGCCGCGGACGTTCGACAAAACGCAGGGATGCGCCTCGAGCGCAGGGAAGATGTAGTGCTCCAGGCTCGCCGTGAACGACTGGACCCATCGGAGACGGTCGGCCGCGGCCAGCATCGCGGGCGTCATCTTGCCGAGCAGGGCGTCCGCGCCTGGCATCGCGGCGATCGCCTCGGGCTCGGTCGCCGCGTTGACCCACCCGGCCAACGGCGCCGCCGCGCGGAGAGCTTCAAGCCGATCGGCCTCGACGGCGGGGTGGATCACCAGTTTCATGGGCTTGCCTCCCAGTCGAGCGACAACGACGGATTTCGGGCCACGCGCGCCAGATGCCGGGCGATCCGGGCGGCGCCGTCTGGCGGGTACGGCGGCGGGCCAACCTCGACGGAGAGGGCTCGCTCCAGCGCCGATTCGAGCCGGAACCCGAGGAAATCGCGGGTCGAGACCGGGAGACCGCCCGGCCAGGCGCGAAGGGCCTGATCAAGCGAGCGATACTCGGCGAACCCGCGGCGCGGCGGGTAGATCACAGGCGTTCCGCAGGCCATCGCCTCGGCGACCGTGCTGTATCCAGCTTTGGCGACTGCTGCGTCGGTCGAGGCGATCAGATCGCCACCCGACCAGTCCGGCGACGGGACCACGTGCAAATTCCTCGGCGAGACCCCGGGCGCGGGGTCGTAGGCGACGAAGTGAATCCCTCGATCGGCGAATGTCTCCAGTCGGGACCAGTCGAGATCGTCCTGCCCGTACCGACCGACGTAGAGATAAACGACCCGATCCCGACGGTCCAGCCCGAGCGACCGGACCAGCTCGGCTCGACGGTTCCGTCCCCGGTTCACGACAAGCCCGACGTCGAAGGCCGGCTTCAGCCACGACATCGCGAGCGCCGGCTGCTCGCGCAGAAGCGCGGTCGCGTGCCGATAATCGCGGCGGAGATCGGCCACGAACTCTCTGGCGTCGTCGCCGAGTTCGCGGGCATAAGGCGCGTAAATGTCGGCCCAGGTGAAGTTCGACATCACAAACGACGGAATCCCCGCCCGATGCGCCGCGACCAGCGGCGGCGCGGGGGCGTCGGTCGCGATCGCGGAGATGCCGGCCGAGCGAATCCAGTCGACCTCGCCGTCGAGCCGCTCCATCGCCTCGGCCCGGACGCGGATGGCCCGTTCGATGCTGGCCGGTCCGTCGGTCGCGTTGCTGTCTCCGGCGGGGTTGACGGCGCCCGAGTCCGAGACGTGCTCGCCCAGCTCGATCGGCCGCGTCACACGCTGCCGCCAGTGGTCGAACAGGTTCGGATGCGACCGGCCCCAGACCGGGACCGTCCGCGGAATCTGGTTCACCACCGCGGCCGACCGGTTCAAATGCCCGAATCCGTGGCTGGTCACGTAGACGGCCACACCTCCACCGCGACCGCCCCGGCTCATCCTCGACGCACCCTCCGAAAGACTTGCTCTGTCACAAAGACCCGCCGGTGTCATCGGGTTTTTTGGGAGGTCGAGATTCCTGCCGAGCCTTTGTACGCGGCTCGGCCGGAGACTCGCCCCCATCCGGCTCGATCGGACGACACCAGCAAACTCATGCCTGACGAAACGGGTCTGGCTCCGTATTGTCCGAAGCTCCACGCCCGAAGTCTCGCCACACGAGGAAGGTTCTACACCGCGACGGCCCGCGTTTCCAGACCCCTCCCGCCTAAACGGCTACCGGCCGCAGCTCCTCGAATCCCCTGGAAGCAAACGTGTGACGATCATGAAAAACGGTAAAGCCCCCGGATTTTACCGCTTTTGCTGGCTCAGTGCCTGAAAATCAGGGGTATTCTCGAACAGCGTGGGCCTGGAAATTTGCAAGATTTCGCTGAGGCACCACTTTAACCTGAGTTTTTTCTTGACGATGGCGACCAGCCCACAAATGCTGAACGCGATCCACAATGGCGTCTTCAGTGCGAACCCACTTATCACGTACAAGGATATCATATGCGAATCGTGTTTGATTCAGTGGAAGAATCCCGGAACCTGCCATCGGCCGGCATAGCCTGAGAACGCTTCATGAACCGCTGTCTCCCGATCCTCGCACTCGCCTCCCTCCTGTTGACGCCCGACCAGGGCTTCGGCGCTCAGCCGCTGCCGGTCCGGCGTCGCTCCACCATCCCGTTGATCGAACTGGCCGACCAGAAGTATCGGCAGATCATCGTGGACCGAGAGGAGGGCCAGTATCGGGTCCGGCTGATGGACAACCACAAGGCGTTGGATTGTGCCTACCCCAGCGTGGATGTGCTCCCCGACGGCACTTTCGTCGCCACCACCTACGGACACGGGAACGAGAGCGAGCAGCCGTACATCATCGGCGTGCGGTTCACGCAGACCGAACTCGACGGACCGGCGAAGGCACGATCAGGGCCCGCCAGGAAGACTGCCCGAACTCCGATCCCCGTGGACATGACGATCGATGGAGCCGATGCCAATCGAACTGGCCGGGTCGGGACCATGCCGCCCTCCCCGGAGCGGCCCCGACTGCTCGTGCTGACGGATATCAGTAGCCTGACCGCCGGGGTCGCCGAGCCGGACGACGGCCAGTCCTTGATCCGCCTGATGCTCTACGCCGACGAGTTCGACATCGAGGGCCTGGTCGCCACATCGAACCTCGGCCATGGACAGCGGACCCGCCCGGACCTGATCCGGCGAGTGGTGGACGCTTATGGAACGGTCCGGCCCAACCTCCTGCTTCACGACGACCGCTACCCCCCGGCTCCCAGACTCGCCGGAGTCGTGAAGGCGGGCCAGCCGATCGCCGGGCCGAAAGTCCCGGTGGAGCGGAGCGTCGGCGAGGGCAAGGACACCGAGGCATCCGAGTGGATCATTGCCGTCGTGGACCGCCCCGACCCTCGACCGGTCTGGGTCGTGATCTGGGGCGGCTCGGCCGACCTGGCGCAGGCCCTCTGGAAGGTCCGGGCGACCCGGACGCCCGAGCGGATGGCTCGTTTCATCACGGCGCTGCGGGTCCACGCCATCGGCGACCAGGACGCGACCGGCCCCGGGATCAGGGAGCAGTTTCCCAACCTGCTCACGATCACCCAGCGACGAGCCTTCCGGGGAATGTATCGGGGCGGCGACACGAGGTTGGTCTCCCCGGAGTGGGTCGAGGCAAACATCCACGGCCACGGGCGGCTGGGCGACCTCTACCCGAGTTACAACGGCGGCGACAACCGGACGACGAAGCTGGGCCGGGTCCGGGGGATCAAGGAAGGCGACACACCCTCGTTCCTCTCGCTGGTCCCCAATGGGCTGAGCGACAGGGAGCGCCCCTGGCTGGGGAGTTGGGGTGGACGGTTCGAGGGCGAAGCGAGGCTCCTGGCCGAGGTGGCCGATACGGACCTCGATACATCGGGCGACCCCGATCCCTGGATGTCCTCGGTCTATCGTTGGCGGCCGGCGTTCCAGGCCGACTTTGCCGCCCG
>DAHZZC010000604.1 GCA_027435495.1 Planctomycetales bacterium | reverse complement strand
CCGGACACGCGGGCTTCGGCCATTCCACGATTCCCGATCAGGATGCGCCGGTCATCGGCCACAATCTGAGATGAATCTCCGACTGCTCCAGCTCAGTGACTCGGCGTTGCCCATCGGGGGATATACTCATTCGTGGGGGTTGGAGGCGGCGATCGCCGCGCGGCTCGCCAGCGACGCGGCCTCGCTGGAAGAATGGGTCCGGGCCTGGATGTTCCATGCGTTCGGCCCACTGGAAGGCGTGATTGTGGCCTCGACCTGTCGGGCCGCGGCCGACGGCGACTGGCCGACGGTCGGTCGAGCGAACGCCATCCTGACCGCGTCGATCGCCCCGCCCTCGATCCGGGCGGCGAGCCGCGAGATGGGGGAGCAATTGCTTTCACTGGCCTCGACCTGGGTCTGGAGCCGGGAGGGTCTCCACCGGTTCGAGGCGGGTGCCCCACACGGCCGCGAGTGGGGACGGTGGAATCACGCAACCGTCTTCGGTATGCTCGGGGCCATCGCGGGCGGTTCCCCCCACGAGACGCTTCTGGCCTATTTTCATCAGGCGGTTGTCGGTCTCATCGGCGCCGGGGTCCGGGCGATTCCGGTGGGCCACACACACGGCCAGCAGATCCTGGCGTATCTGCACGAAGAAATCGTGGGTCTGGCCGCGAGCCTGGCCGATCGACCGCTGGACTCGGCTGGCGCCGGCTGTCCGTTCTACGAGGTGCTCTGCGATGAACAAACTCGGCTTTACTCTCGCTTGTTCCGATCCTGAAGGCCGGCTGGAGCCGCTCTGCTGCGCTGATCGTCGATTCTTCCGCCTGCCGCATCCGCGGCACAAGGGAAATCATCCCCATGAACACCCGCACGACGCCGACTACATGGGCACGCCCGGCCCGGCCCGGTTCGCTGGCCCCCGGCGCCAGACCTTCACTTTGGGGATTGCCGGGCCGGTCGGCTCGGGCAAGACGGCGCTGGTCGAGCGACTTTGTCGGGAACTCTGGCCGGAAATCAACCTGGCGGTCATCACCAACGACATCTACACTCATGAGGACGCCCAGTTCCTCTCGCGTCGCGAGGTGCTGCCGCTCGAACGCATCGTGGGCGTGCAGACCGGCGGCTGCCCGCACACTGCGATCCGTGACGACGCCAGCGGCAACCTGAGCGCCATCGCCAATCTGGAGCGGCAGTTCCCCGACCTGCAGTTGGTCATCGTCGAGTCGGGCGGGGACAACCTCACGGCGGTCTTCTCCCGAGAACTGGCCGACGTGTTCATCTTTATTATCGACGTCGCTGAGGGTGACAAGATCCCCCGCAAGGGCGGCCCTGGCATCGGCACCAGCGACCTGCTTGTCATCAACAAAATTGACCTCGCCCCGTTCGTCGGCGCCGACCTCGAGGTCATGAAGCGAGACAGCCTCCGGATGAGGGGCGATCGGCCGTTCTACCTGATCAGCCTTCGGCAGGGTGACGGCGTGGAGGATGTGGTTCGATGGGTTCGCGAGCAGTTCGCATCACGAGTGAAGACTTCCTGATCCCCCCCGAATATCGGGACTATCGCCTGGCCGAGCGGTCGACCGGACAGATCGGCGGTGTCCGTCTGGGTCTGATCAGGTCGGCCGGGCGGACCGTGCTCGGCGATTGCTACCAGCAGGTCCCCCTCCGTGTCATGCCGCCGTTCCATTTCAGCGGCGAGCCGGCCGTCTTGCTTTACCTGATCAACCCGACGGCCGGCCTCCTGGACGGAGATGGCCACCTGGTCGAGATCGAGGCCAGCTCCGGAACCTGCGCCGTGGTCACAGGCCAGTCGGCCGCTCGGGTTCATCCGGCGGTCTCCAGCTTCGCCACCCAGCAATGGTACATCCGGGTCGCCGCGGGCGCCCGGTTGGTGGTGCTGCCCGGACCCAACATCCCGTTCAAGGGCTGCCGCTTTCATCAACGCGTGAACATCGAACTCGAGGGGGATGCCCGCCTCATCTGGGGAGACATCTGGACCCCAGGTCGTTACGAACGCCGCGGCGACCTGGCCGAACACTACCGGTTCGAGCGGATCGTCCAGGAACTCGAAATCCGGCGCGATGGCGAGCTCGTCTACCGCGACCGATTCGATTGGAACGGGCCCTGGGATCGCGAGACTGCACGTTGGTACGTCGGCGGGACGCCGGACGCCGGCACCGCATCGCTTTTTGTCACTGGAACGCTGCCCCGCGATGAAGACGCCGCCGAGCCTGAGCACGGATACCAGGCCCCCTCACTCCGGAGATCGATCCTATCGCTCGCCCAGGGCGATACCCTCGTTCGATGGTGCGGGCCGACGCCGGAGCTTGTGCCGGCCGTCGTCCGAGAGGCGCTCGGCCTCGCCGCTGGCTGGCCCCCGGAGTTCTCGACGCGTCCCTGGCTCATCGGCGGCCATCACCTGGGTCCAAGCCATTGGTTCTCGACACCTGGCTAGCCGCGCGGGCGTTGAGGATCGGCCGTGGAGACTCATCGAGGCCCTTTTCCCCCCGAACGCGCCGGCTCGTCGCACGGACCTGGCCGGCGGCTCCACGGGATTCTCAGGAATGAGGTCCCCGGAGACAGCGCTTCCCTCGTGTTTTGAAGCGGAGATCGCTCGATTTCGGTGGGATTGACGCCACCTCGGCTGCCGATTAAGCTTGAAGTTTCGCGTCTTCCGAAGGCGTCGCCTGCGTCGTCGACGGAGATGCCCCCTCCCCGCGCGAGGATACTCGAACGCTACTGTCATTGAGGAAGATGGATTCATGCCGCGTAAGAAGTTCGGACGCAACCGCAAGAATCGCTGCCGGTTCTGCACACCCGAGGGATGCCCTCGCCCGGCGTATGTGGACTACAAGGACGTCGGCTTGCTAAAGAAGCTCTGCACCAACCAGAACAAGATGTTTTCTCGCAAGCGCAGCGGGAGCTGCGCGGCCTTCCAGCGGGCGGCCAGCGCGGCGGTGAAGCGCGCCCGGTTCATGGCCCTGATGCCGTACGTCGGCGAGTGAGCCAGCCGGCTTCCCGCATCCGACCCGTTCGAGCGACCCCGCGCGGGCGTCCCGACGACGCCCTGCGCCGAGGGTCGGGCCCACTCCCTCGGTGATCGAGGGCCCTGAGCCACGTCCGAGGGAGACGTCGACTGGATGGCGAAACCCTACGACGCCACGACCCGGCAACTCATCGAGATGGATCCGGTCGCCTGGTTGGAGTCGTTCGGCATCCCGGTGCCGGATCCGTCGCAGGTCCGGGTCGTCGATTCGAACCTCGCGACCATCCTGCCCGAGGCCGACCGTGTGATCCGGGTCGACGGGGCGGATCCCTGGATCGAGCAGTTTGAGCTCCAGGCGGGTCGGGACCTCCAGCTCCCCGATCGCGCCCACCTCTACAGCGTGGTGCTGGGCTGGCGCTACGAGATTCCGGTTCGGACGACCCTGATCCTGCTACGCCCCCAGGCCGACGGCCCTGAGCTGACCGGCCTGCTGGAGAAAAGAGATCGCGACGGAGCGGTCTACGCCGCGTTCCGCTATGATGTGGTGAGGGTCTGGGAGCTGCCGCCGGAGCGGTTCCTCCGCGCCGGGCTGCCGGTCCTGCCGCTGGCCCCGGTCGCGAAGATCGACCCGGATCGGCTCCGCGACGTTCTGGCGGCCGTCGCCGGGCGGCTCCGCCAGGAGGCAACCCCCGACCAGGCCCTGACCCTCTGGCGCGCGACCACGATTCTCCTGAGTCTCCGCTACACGAAGGAACAGGTTCAGGCCATCGTTAAGGAGGTCTCGAACATGTCGATGGGCATCCGCGGGATCGAGGAATCCTGGCTCTTTCAGGAATATTTTCAGAAGGGCCTCGCCGAGGGAGAGGCCAGGGGCCTCGCCGAAGGAGAGGCCAGAGGACGGGCCGAGGCGTTCGCCGTCTCTCTCGACCACTGGCGCAAGCACCTGCTCCTCATCGGCCGCCGCCTGCTCGGCGAGCCGAGCGAGGCGATTGAGGCGGCCATCCACCAGATCGACGATCCAGACCGACTCGACACGCTGGTGGAACGCGCCTTGCAGGTCTCGACGTGGGAGGAACTCCTCGACTCCTGATGCGGCGATCAGGAGCGAGGGACGGTTCGAATCGATCGGCTCGGTGCCGGCCTCGGCGGCTCGGCCGGCTTTGCTAAGTCCGGGCCGAGATCCTTCCGGAGAAACGCCAGGAGCTGAGCCTCAAGGGTTTCATAGCTCGTACCCAGGCGCTCCGGGAGCTTCCGCCCGGTCCGGGCTCGGAGCCGTCCGCGGTAGGCGTCGCGGACGTAATCCAGGAACCCTTCCCGGTACAATCGATCACGCCCCTGCATCAGGAAAACCGTCAGAGCCATCGCCTCCTGGTAGCGGAGGTAGATGTCCTGGTCTCGATGCGCGAAGCCAGATTCATCATAGTTCACAAAGATATCAAGTGGGATCACTCGTCCGCGGTCGACCAGCGAGCGGATCGCTTCCTCCATCCGCCGCCCAACGCGACCGCCAACCAGGATCGAGCCGTCCGACTGTGGCTCCGTGGTCTCAAAATAGGTGCCGAGTCCCTCGAACACCCAGTAATTCCCGACGTTCTGGGTGTATCGATTGGAACCCGCGGACTCGAACAGTAGCTGATGCGAAACCTCGTGGTAGAGATTCGCGGTGATGGGAAGCTGGCCGCCGGGGTCGCGGAAGAAATACGCGGGATTCCGTCCGTTACTCGACTTTGGCGGGTCGTAGAAGCCAAGGCTCAGCTCGAGCATCTCTCGGTTGTACTTCGCCGAGAGTCGAGTGAGGTAAACCTCACGCGACGAAAAGTAGTAGACCGTATGCCGCTTCCCCGCCGACTCGCCGATGGCCTTCGGGTCGCGGAACCGCCGCGCCAGCGGCGAGAGGTCTCCCTGGACGTCGGCCATGATCGCCAGGAAAAGATCGTGGAAGGCTTCCAGCCGCCGCCCAAAGCTGATGACCTCGGCGAGGGGGACGTTGCTCAGGATCAGGAAGTGCTCGGTCGGGATCTGCCAGGGCGGATCCCACCCCTCCCGGAGCTGGTCGGCCTCCTTGACCGAGAGCCAGCGGACCTGGCCCCGGACCGGCGGGCTGGGTAGTTCCCCTCGCTCCAGCCTGGGCTTCCAGTCGGCCCGGACCCAGCCGAAGACCGGGTG
>DAHZZC010000603.1 GCA_027435495.1 Planctomycetales bacterium | reverse complement strand
GATTGCACCACGCCCATCTTGTGCGGGAATCGCCTGGTCCCGAAGTAGAAGTCGGGAAAGCCCACCTGCTTGACGAACGTCGATTCCGCGCGGGTCGCCTTGGGATAGATCCCGACGACGATGGCGCCCAGGTGCATCATGTAATTGCGTCCGATCAGCGGATGTTCGAAACCCGATCGGAGCAGCAAGAGCGACGAGCCGATCGCACCGGCCGCGATCGCGTATCGGCGGGCCCGGTACTCTTGCCGGGCTCCCGTCGTCCGGTCGAGCACCGAGATCATCGTCGCGCCCGTGCCGGGCTCTCGATAAAGCCGCTCGACCTCGACATGCGTTTGCACCCGCAGAGGCTGGCCCCGCCGGATCGACGACTCGACCAGTTGCGCCGACGACTGCCGCGCCCCGGTCGGGCAGACATACCCAGCGCAGGCGCCGCAACGGAGGCATCGCGACGAGTCGATCGCCAGCGGCAACTGGAACGGCCGAAGTCCCCGAGCCCGATTGGCGGCCATGAGCCGCTCGTTCAGCGGATGGAGCGGGAGCGGAACGCCAGGGAAGCCACGCGCCGGCCTTGCCAAAGGGGCGAAGTCGTCGTCGCTCCGGCCCGCGACCCCGAACAATCGCTCGGCCTCAGTGTAGTACGGTTCAAGATCCTGATACGAGATCGGCCAGTCCCAGATCGATCGGGGAATCCGGTCGCCGTAATAGCGCCCAGGCTGGAAGTCCTCCTCGCTCGGTCGGAGCAGGGCGCCGCCGTAGAGGCTGGTACCGCCGCCGAGGATGCCACCCATGTAAAGCCGCCGGGCATGTCCATTGACGTCCACCTCGCGATCGTCATACGGACGCTTGTCGATCAGCATCGCCTTCTCGTCATGAGCGGCGAGATCGGCTGGATATGGATTCCCCCGCTCAAGGAGCAGGACAGACTTCCCCGCGGCCGCACACGAGGCGGCAAACGTCGCACCCCCGGCTCCGCTACCGACGACGATCACGTCGTAGTCGTACTCCACCCCAGCCTCCCGACCACCACAGATCGAACGCCCAGCCGTCCACTTCAGTGTTCTCTGGCGATATGGTGGCCGATGAAGGGTCGATGATCAAGCGGCTCTCCAATGTTTCACGAAATCTTGACGAGGACTACGCGGCCTGGCGGGATGCGGGCATCCACACCAGGCCGCGGGCGACTCATCGGAAGAGGCGCTGCACAAAGAGATAGAGGTTATTCCTCCACTCGGTTGGGTCGTGGGCGTGGCCGTCGACATGCCAGACGTGCGGGACGCCCTTCTCCTTGAGATAGCCGTGGACCTGCTGACTGATCCGGATCAGGCCGTCGCGCCGTCCGCAGGCGATCCAGAGGAGTTTCAGGTTCTCCCGGGTTTTGGCCGGATCCGGAACCAGCTCGACCGCGGGCTTCGTGTTCGGTGCGGCGGAAAAGGCGCCGACCCAGGCGAAGGTGTCGAGGTGGGCCAGTCCAAAGTTGAGCGACTGGCCGCCTCCCATCGAAAGGCCGGCCAGCGCCCGATGCTCGCGGTCGGTCTGGACCGAGTAGCGAGACTCAATGGTCGGGATCACGTCCCTGAGAAGATCCTGCTCGAAGGCCGCGAAGGCGGGCGCCGCGGCGTAGATGTTCCCCTCGGGGCGGTCGTTTTTCTGGGCGCGTCCGTTGGGCATCACAACGATCATCGGCGTGATTTTTCCGTCGGCGAGCAGGTTGTCGAGCAGGACGTTGGGCTTTGCGAACCGCTGCCATTCGGTCTCGTCGCCACCGATTCCGTGGAGCAGGTAGAGAACCGGATACTTCGTTTTCTCGGTGTAGCCCGGCGGGGTGTAGACCTG
>DAHZZC010000602.1 GCA_027435495.1 Planctomycetales bacterium | reverse complement strand
GCCGCCACCACAAGAAACCGACCGGCACGACCAAGCTGCCGCGCCACCGGCGCCGCCATCCCCAGGTATCGCTCGGCCCACCCCGAGGGCCGCGCCATCCAGCGGAGCAGGTCGTGAGCAAAAACCGCCAGCGCCACACCGATCAGCACCGCCGCGACCAGAAAGCTCAGCCCGCGAGACCAGGGCGCCTGTCTGGCCAGGTAGGCCAGCAGGAGCAGATAACCCGGCCAGACCACCACCGCCGCCGCCCCCAGCGCCAGAGTTCGCAATCCAACCACAAACCGACTGTCCTCGACGCCTCTCGACATCGCCCACCGCCCCCTCGCCCAGCGCCCGACCGGAGCCGAGCTTTCCTCAAATCGCAGATGCAATCCCTATCGACATTCAATAAATTTTACAATATCTTTGCATGTTCGAACTTATTATAATCTCGATGTAGTCAAAATTTATCAGCGAATCGAGTTCTCTTGCACGCCCATCTCCCTTGCGAGCCGTGCTCGAACCAGCCGACGAACGCGAATGAGCCCGATCGGCAATCCGATCGCCGCAATCGCCGCGGCGAAGAACTCAGGCGATGACCGGCCCCAGCTCCGCGTTGCGGTCGCCTCGCGTGCCAGCCGGACGAGTGCTCGCGCCAGGTGCTTCGCCTCGCGCATCGCCTGGCGGAGTGTGGAGGCGCCGATCGGCTCTCGGTCCCGCACCCAGAAGATGTGCGTCCGGATGAACGCGTACTCCTCGTCCAGAATGGCGAGCCGACGCGCCACCTGGTCAAGCGTGCGCTCGGTCTCGTCGCAGAGCCGTTCGAGGACCTTGCGATGGCGGTCGAGCAGCCCCCGGTGGTCGCGCTCGAGGTCATCCAGGAGCCCCTGTCCCTCGGCCCATCGTGACGGCGGCAGACTCTCCTTGAGCAATTCCAGTTCAAATCGGTCGTGCAACGAGTCCTGCAAGAGCTCGATCTCGACGCTGGTCAGGGAGTCCTCGTAAAACTGAAGTCGGGCCTCGGCGATCGCCATCTCCTTGCGCATCAGTTGATCGCGCTCGGGGCCGATTCGGCGAAAGTCATTATTGAGCCGGATCGCGTCGAGCCGGCTGACACGCCCGTCATCGAGCAGTTGCTTGACCCGCTCGAAGTCGTGTCCAGCTCGATCGGCCAGGGCAAGCTGCTCGGGGAGCGAGGGGCTCGGCGAGGTCGCCAGCGCCTGCTCGTGCTTCACGACCTGTGCTTCCAGGTCCAGCAGTTCGGCGCGGCGGCGGGCCCGATAGCGCTCCAGGGGGTTGTCGGCCCGAAGGGCGGCTTTTTCCTCGGCCGCGGCCCGGGCCTTCAGGGCTCGCTCCTGCTGCTCGGCGGCGTCGCTGTACCGCGATTGCAGGAGAGCCAGCGTTCGGGAGGCCACCTGCTCCTGCGCCTGGGCGACCTGGATCATCCATTCGCGAACACCGGCCATCCGTGTCTCGAGCGCGATTTGAGCCTCGACCGCCCGGAGCCGAGCTGCCGACAGCCTCGCCTTCCAGTCGGCGTTTTCTTTCCGCTCGTGCGCCAGCTTTTGCAGGGCGGCCGTCGCCGTCGGCGAGGCCCAACCGGGCGCCGGCGCCGACTCAGCGGCCGACTCGGTCCGCTCCGATCCCCTCGCCTTCATCGCCGCGACCGCCTGGAAAAGCTTGTCGCGCTCGGCGCGGTGGGCGTTCTGCCGGACCTCGACCTCCGCCGCCTCGGCCCGGATCGCCTCCAACTTCGCCTGGCTCTCCTTTCGATCGGAGGCAGCGGCCTGGATCGCCTCCTTCATCTCAACGCTCACCGCCGGCTTCCCCGAGTCCCGGAACGCCTGCGGCAACAGCACCTCGGGATGCGCCCCCGCCTGACTGAGAAGCGCTTGCAACCGCGCCCACTCGGTTCGGGCCTCGTCGGCCTGCTTCTCCGGACTCGGCTCGGGATGGCTCGCCTTCTCGAATGCAGCCAGCTCCTTACCATACTCTTCGAGCAGCTTCAGCCGCTCCTGGAGCAGTTCACGGATCTTCGCGTCGACCGACGACCCGGCTGCCTCCGCCGTCTTCGGCAAGGCCACAGTGGCCGTCACCCCGGCGCCCGTGCCACCCGGCTGAGCCTGGCTCGTCGCCGGTGCCCCAATCGCCTGGAGCCGCCCAGCGACCTCCGCCCGAAGCGCCGAGACCTCCGCCTCGGTTCGCGGTTCGGCCGCCCCATCCGAAGCCCCCGACGTCCGCGCCGGCCCCTTCGGCGACTCGCCAGCCGCCGATCGCGAGCCGATCATCAGCATCGCAACGAGCGCCAGGCGAAGTATCCACTCGCCCTCGCCAAATCTGGCCTCGATCCCCCGCCCGTTCGTCCTGAACATCGCGCGGAATCCCCCCACCCATCGAAATCCGTCCCGGCCCGTCGCGGGGCGTAGGCTATCGGGAACCCTCCCTGCCGACAAGCCGAATCACCCCCCAGCTCCCTCCCGAAAACCCTTGACCTCATCCGGCATGCCCCTATCATTGCTACGTCGCCACTGATTGGTGTCCGAATGAGGAAAAACAATCAAGCTGGGCCAATCCGTTCCCCTCTCGTACTGCATCCCCCTCGCTCACAAATGCAAGAATGCATTTTTCAGAGACCTTTCGGGATGGAGGGTTATCCGGGGGGGCACCCGCGGGCGAGAACGACCCGGAGACTGATCGTCCGTTGTTCGTCGGGATACGACCCTGGGTCGGCAAGTGCCTGGGGGAATGAGCCTCGCCGCTTCCACGAGTGCCGTGAACCGGGACCGATCTCAGACCATTTTTTGTGGTCGACCGCGTCCTGAAGAACAACTGACGATCCCCAGCCGTTCGGCCCTGTCCGCCGCAGTCGCGATCGGTCCCCGGCGATGGGGAGGCCGATCGTGGGTCCCGGAGGAGAGCCCGTGTCGCGTCCCGCGAGACCGCAAGGCGTAGATGACCGGCTCCCTCGGGTGGGCCTGGCGACCTCTGCGATCGGTCCCGAGCCTTCGGTGGCGTGCCTGGCGATGCTGGCCGGGCTGACCCGGTGGGGGTGGCGGGTGCAGCATTTCCGCACGCGGGCCTGCCTCACTGCCAAGGAGGCCGTCGGACAGGTGACCGGAATGCCGGGCCGCCACCTCGACGCCTGGCTGATGCCGCCTGAGGTTTGCCGGGGTTTGCTGGCACGAGCGGGGTCGTCGGCCGAGTTATCGGTGGTCGAGGGGACGTTTGGCCAGGTTCTGGCGTGCTCGACGACCCTCTGCGAGCATCCCGGCGAGCTTCGTCCGGTGGCCGAGGCCCTCGACCTGCCGATCCTGGCGGTGGTCTCGTGCCGGGGATCTGACGGGGAGGGTTTCCACCTGCCGGCGATCCCTGACGGGGCCGACGCGGTCCTGCTCGACGAGGTCCCCGACCACTCGCGAACGCTCTCGGGACTGGTCCGGCTGGTGGAGCTGGCAAGCGGCCTGCCGGTGGTCGGAGCGGTCGAGGCGATGCCGGAAATCCGCGAGGCCCTGGAACGCCAGCCGGCCGGCTCCCAGCTCAATGACGACCTGATCGCCGCACTGGCGCGGGGCTTCTTGCCCTACAGCGACCTGCCGGCGCTCGACGAGCTGGCGCGGAGCCGGCCGTTCCCCGGCGCCGATCCCGACTGCGGATGGCTCGGCCGGGGCCGTCGGCCGTTCCGGGTCGCTTACGCTCAGGACGAGGCCTTCGGCGGCTATTTCCCCGACACTCTGGAGGCCCTCGAAGCCCTGGGCGCCGACCTGGTGGAATTCTCGCCGCTCCGCGACGAGGCGTTGCCGGAGGGAGTTGGGCTGGTGATGATCGGCTGCGGCGTCCCGGACCAGCATGTGGATGTCCTGTCGGCAAACCACAGCATGATCGCCGCGCTGGGGGAGCATGTTTGCCTCGGACGTCGGATTTACTCGGAAGGTGGTGGAACGGCCTACCTCGGCCGCGGGATGCGGATCGGCGGCCGGTTCTACCGGGGCGCGGGAATCCTCCCGTTCGTCGCCGAGTTCATCACCGATGCTCCGCCGCCGGCCCCAGTCTCGCGCCGGCTGCTGCACGACTCATGGCTCGGCCCACGTGGCACGATCGTCCGCGGCTACCGGAGCCAGCGATGGCGCCTGATCCCGGGGCTGGAGCGGTTTGAGTGCCCGGCCTGCTTTGGAACGCTCACCGAAGAGGGCGACTGGTTCTTCCACCATCACGCGGTCGGGAGCCTGATCCACCTGCACCTGGGCGCTCTTCCGGAAGTCGTCTCGGCCTTTGCCGGTCCGCATCGGCCCTCGCTCAAGCGCCCAAGCGCCCGTGGCCGTTCCCGCGACCGCGACGACCGCGAGTCTCGCGATTCCTGAGACCGACCCTCAATCCAGCGCCATCCGCGCAGCGAGGCGTCGGATCCCGTCCTTGATGCCCAGATTGTAGGGCTGCAATCGGGCGGCTCGCTGGAGGGTTTGCAACGCCTCGTCCGGACGATCGAGGCTCATCTGACACTGGGCGAGTCCGCCGAGCGCCCCGAAATGGTAAGGGTTCCGTTCGAGGACACGCTGGCAGTCGCGGGCGCTCTCCTCGAGCTTCCCCTGCTCAAACGCGATGATTGCGCGCTGGTTATAAGCCTCGGCGAAGTGGGGGGCCTCCTCGATGAGCCGGGTCGCAAGCTGGTCGGCGCGGTCGAGTTCACCGCGCCGGGCAGTCGCGATCACCTCGCGGAGCGCCTCGTTGTGCTCGGGCGTATCGGCCCGGAACCAGAGCGACCAGCACGCCTGCTCGGCCATCCGTCGAACGATCGGATCCCGGTCTCGAAGCGCCTGGCCGAGCACGGCGTTGCTCTTCCCGAACGTCCCGAGCATCCCGAGCGCCGCGACGGCGGCTCGTCTCGTCTCGTCGCCGATGGCCCGCCTGGCGAGGCGGCACAGCTCATCTTCGCTGTATCGGGCGTCGACGCGATCGCGAAAGGCGTCGAGGTCACGCTCGTCGAGGAACTCACGGAAGTAAGCCGCGAGGAGCAGGTCGGAGCCGTCGACCGGGAGCCCGCCATGGTCGCCGGTCCCGCCGAAACCAGGCGCGATCGGCGCGGCGCTAGCGACGATCAGGATGACGATCCAGGGCCAATGCCCCCTCGACAAACTCGCCATGAGAAGGCCCTCCGATCCAGCGACCGATGACCGATCTCCTGAGAGCCAGGTTAGCCCCCAGACGGGTCGGAGGTCCATAGGCCAGTGCGCTCCTCAGCCGGCCCGACCGCCAGGACCTCGGCCGGCGCAAGATGGATTCCAGGCGAGCCGTCGCCCGGTTCGAGAACGAGCCCGCTCCGGAAATCCAGGTCGATGAGCCGACCGAGCCTCGCTCCGACCGGCGTCTCGACGCAGACCATCCGGCCGAGGTGCTCGCTCCGGTCGCGCCAGGCGGGGACGAGCACATCGGGACCTTCCCGAACGACGGCCTCATACCAGCAATCCAGCCGTCGGATCAACTCATGGGCGATCTCGGATCGGTCGTCGGGCATGCCGGAACGCTCGATCTGGATCGAGGTGGCGCGATCCTGGAGGTCGTCGGGGAAATCCTCGCGTACGAGGTTCGCGTTCAACCCGATCCCCAGGACGGCCGCCGATCCCAGGGCCGCCGCCGGCCGTTCGACCAGGATCCCGGCGATCTTCCGGCCCTCGACGCGGACGTCATTGGGCCACTTGATCGCCGAGGTCCGGCCGATTCGATCGGCGACAACCTCGGCGACCGCAACGGCCGCCATGGCGGTCAGCCAGGCGACATGATCGGGCGCCCCGATCGGAGACGATCGCGGCGGGAAGAGCAAAACCGACATCAAAATCGAGGACCGCGGCGGCGCAGACCACGACCGGCCGAGCCGGCCGCGACCGGCGGCCTGCTCCTCGGCCAGGATCACGAGACCGTCGTTCGACGCCGAGCCCGATGCCGCCGCGGCCAGGTCGTTCGTGCTGGCGACCCGGTCCCAGACCGCGATCCGCCGCCCGATCCGGATCGTCCCCAGGCCGTGTTAAATCTGATCCGGGCAGAGGCGCGACGAGGGCCCTCGATACGCTGCGCCTCGGTACGGATGCCGCTCAATCGCGAACCCAAACGCCGAGATCGCCTCAAGCCCGGCCAGCACGCGTCCCCGTTCCCAGACCAGGCTCGCCGCCAGCTCGTCGATCGCCACGTAATTTCCCCCCGCGGCCCGGAGCCGGTCCAGCAGCCCGATCTCGATCGCGGCGCACGAGGGATCCGGTCCCGGCATCGACGATCAGCCTCCCTCGCCGACGATCGGACCATCGACCGCGGCGGGATCGAAGTCCATCGCCAGATCAAGCGCTGGGGCCGAGTGGGTCAGCGCTCCGACGCTGATCCGATCGACGCCCGCCGCCGCCATCGCGGCGACCGTCGCCATCGTGATCCCACCCGAAGCCTCCAGTAAAATGCCCGGCGCGACCATCTCGCGGCGCCGGACCGCCTCCGCCATCCCCTCCGGGCCCAGGTTATCCACAAGGACGATATCGGGTCGGCACCGGAGCGCCGCGTCAAGCTGGTCGAGCGTGTCGACCTCGACCTCGACGACCGTCCCGCTCGGGACGTGCGCCCGGGCCGTCGCGACGGCCACCGCGATCGGATCGGCACCGCCCGGCCCGGCGGCCTCG
>DAHZZC010000601.1 GCA_027435495.1 Planctomycetales bacterium | reverse complement strand
CGAGCAGAATGGCGAACTCAGGCTTCCCCTCGCGGCGAGAAAGGTCGGCCACCGCCTCGCGGCGGACCTCCTCGCGAACGCCCTTGCGAAGGAGCAGCTCGCGGTCGATCGCCGGAGTACGCTTCATCCGCATTAGCTCATCCAGGCCGATACGTCCAAGGAGGTATCGGGCACCGGCCTTGCTCGATATCGCAAGCGATCGGCCCGCGGCATTGGCTTTCTGCCAGTAGGGTTCGAGCGTCTTGAGGGTCTCGGTACGGACGTAGTCGAGATACTCGTCGGTCGGGTGATCGGCCGAGATCAGCGGGACCTCGATGGCCTCGGCGATCGGCAAGAAACTGGCGGCGCGGATGGCCTCCAGGCGGACCATCGGCGAGTCATCCGCGGCGAGCCGCTTCAGTCGTCCGAGGGCGTCCGGAACGCGGTCGTGCCAGTAGGAGAGAACACGGGTCGCCGCGGCCCGGGCGTGCGGGTCCTTTGCCGCCAGAACGCGGTCGAGCAGGGCGACTTCGACCTGGTCCTGATGCTGATACGCCCAGAGGGCCTCGGTCAGCCGGTGCTCGTGGTCTTGATCGCTCGCGTCGAGCTGCTTGACCCAGGCGGCCAGCGCGGGGAGCACGCGAGAAGGCTCGCGGGCCGCCAGTTCGGTTCGGACCCGGTATCGAACGCGCTCTTCGGGATGCTTCAGCAGCCGGAGCAGTTCCTCGATCGGAGCGCCGGCGATCCGAGGTGGTGTCGACAGCGGACGGCCCTTGTAGGTGATCCGATAGACCCGGCCGTGAATCCGGTCTCGGCTTGGGTCGCGGAGGTTATGCTGCATGTGACCGATGATCGGGTTCTGCCAGTCGAGGAAGTAGATGGCACCGTCGGGACCAGTCTCGATGTCCGAGGGCCGGAAGTTCGGGTCGGTCGAGGTGAGCATCGGTTCCAACTCGGTTCCGGCGAGGCTGGCGCCCTTATCCTCGATCCTGTACCGGAGGATGCCCTGGAAGCCGATCACGTTGGGGACGAGCAGGTTGCCCTGGAACTCTTCGGGGAAGTGCCGGCTGCTGAGGAACTCCAGCCCCGGCGTCGGCCGGGTCCGCTGCTGGTAGACCTGCGGCGGATGCGGGTGCTTGTTCGGGTACTCGATGTGCCCCGAGAAGAGGGCGCCGTGGTAGGGGTTCGACCCGGTCCCGTCGATGACGATGTCTCGCCCCCATCGGTCGAAGGCGTGGCCGTGGGGATTCGCAAAGCCGAAGGAGACGTACACGTCGAACTTCTGCGACCTGGGCTCATAGCGATAGACGCCGGCGTTCGAGCATCGGACCGGAGGACCGTACGGCGTCTCGACCTGCGTCTGGTGGAACGTCCCTTCCTGGAAGTAGACGGCGCCGCCGGGATCGAACTGGAAGCTGTTGGAGGTGTGGTGGGTGTCGGCCGAGTCCATGCCGGAGATGACCCGCTCGCGGATGTCGGCGTGATCGTCGCCATCGGTATCCTTGAGGAAGACGATATCGGGTGCCTGCGCGATCAGGACGCCGCCGTTGGCGAACTCGAAGCCGGTCGGGCAGTGGAGCCCGCGGGCGAAGATGATCCGCTTGTCGGCCGTGCCGTCGCCATCGGTGTCTTCGAGGATCAGGAGCTTGTCGTCCATCTCCTCCTTGGGCTTCCAGTGGGGATAGGTCGGCCAGCAGGCGACCCAGAGTCGGCCCCGGGCGTCGAACGACATCTGCACCGGCTTGGCCAGTTCGGGGAACTCCTTCTCGGAGGCGAACAGGTTGACAGCCAGGCCCTTGCCCAGCGTCATCGTTTGGATGGCCTCCTCACCGCTGAGGAAGATGTGCTCGCCGTGCGGGCCGGTACCGGGCTTGTTCGTCTTCACTGGAAGGAACGGCGGCGTGTTCGAATCATCGACGGCCAGGTCCTTCCCCTCAGCGACGGCCCAGATCCGGCGATCGCGGTTGGCGGTCATCACGTCGAGGACCTCCATCTCCCGCTGCGCGACCACGCGGTTGGTCTGGCCGTCGACGAAGCTCAGGTCGGCCCGACCGCCGTTGATCGAGTAGCCGTCGACCGTCCGATATCGGTTGAACCAGTAAAAATTCTTGTCGAGAACGGCCGCGCGGATCTTCTCCAGATCGCCGGCCAGGGGCCCTGGCGCGATCTGGTCGAGGATCACCTCCGCAAGCTGGCGGTTCCCCTCGGTCGTCAGGTGGATGCCGTTGATGGTGAGCGGCTTCTCGGATTTCTGGTAGAGGCCGGCGGTCGGCGCGAGAAGGTCCACGAACGCGACGCCGCGGGCAGCGGCGACCTCGGCCATCGCCGCGGTGTAGAGCTTCAGTCGGGCGATGACGGGCGAGGCGTCGGGCAGGTCGCGGCCTCGGGGCGGCTCCATCGCGATCGGTGAGAAGAGCACCACCCGGGGCGCCGACTTGCCGTTGTACTTCGCGGTTAGGGTGCGTTCCAGAATGGCGTCGAGGTTCTTCTTGAAGGTCGGCAGACCCTCGGCACCTGCCCACGACTCGTTGTATCCGAAGAAGGCGAAGACGACATCGGCGCCCACCCGGGTGAGCCACTCATCGGGGCTACCGAAGTCCGCCGAGCGAAGGCGGATGTTCAGTTCGTCGCCCGAGAAGCCGAGGTTGCGGATCACCAGATTGTGGTCGGGGAACCGGGCCTGGAGCGAGGCTTCCAGCCATCCGTCATGCTGCATCCGATCGGCCAGGGTGTTGCCGACGATCGCGATGTGATCGCCGGTCCGAAACGCGACCCCTTCAGCCCGCGACGCAGCGGGAATCACGAGAAGTGCGAGCAGGGCGAAAATGGGACAGCGTCGAAGCATGATGATCGATCCCTCCAGGACGAGTTGCGGTCTTGCTGGTCCTCGGGAAGTACGGCCAGGGGATGCAGGCCGGCACAGGTCGGCGAGATTGACATTATCGCGAGGATGAGCCGAGCGAAAGAGGGGCGTTGGGACCGGAGATCATCCAGCGGGCTCGTTGCAACGCCCTGTTAACAAGCCGGCCCCCGCGTTCCGGCACCGGTGAAGGTGCGGAGCGCGGGGGCCTTGAGATTGTCGAGAAGTGGGGGGAACGGGGCCGATTACTGGTCGCCGGCCTGATCGTCTTTCTTCGGGGTCTCGGAGGCACCGGCGTTGTCGGCCGGAGCATTGGCATTGCCGGCCGGAGCATTGGCGTCGGCGGCAGGGGCGGCAGCATTCTCTCGCCGCTTCGGGCTGACGAGCCGCTTGATCGCGGCATCGTTAACAGCCTCGGTCTTGCCGAAAATCGGCGTGTTGATGTCGTAGCCGAGATAGTTCAGCAGCTTGCCGATCGGCATCGGGCGGATACCCACGAGCCGAGCTTCCTGGATCACCTTGCCCATCCGCTCCTTGAGCTCGGATTCCAGCTTGAGCATGGGCTCGGAACTGGGATTGTAAACGTCGCGGAACGGCATGCGATCATCGGTAACGTACCAGTCGATCTGGGGCGAAAGCTTGCCGGTCTCCTTGCCGAGCCAGGGCGGAGGCAGGTCATAATCGACGACGCCACCGGCGTCCTCGATCATCCGCTTCAGCTCGGCGCGGTCGTCACGGCCGTCTCGGTTGACGTCGATCTTGCCCATGAAAGCGAAGTGGGTCGGACTGTTCGGCGACCAGGCAGCCGAGTAGACGATGTCGCCGGTCCGGATCGGTTCGATCGGGTTGTTCATCTTGACGATCCGGGCCACGCTGTAGAGGTCGCCGACCTTGGTCAACTGGATCGTACCCTTGGGCTTCTCGGTCGGTACGCCCGGAGATCGGGCATCGAAGATGGCCAGCACCATCTGCGGGCGGGCGCCCATCTGCCGGTTGACGTTGACCTGCACCTCTCGCGACTCATAATCGACGTAGGTCACGTAGCCATCGGGGTGGTCGAGAACGACGTCGCTTCGCTCGGCCTTGTCGCGCCAGTCGCGAATCTGGGTGGTCAACAGGCCACGTTCCTTGTCATGTTCTTCCTTCAGGCGGCGGACCTGCTCATTGAGGTTGGCGATCTCGGTCGTCTTCAGATCGTTATCCTTGGTGAGGGTCTCCACCTTGGCAAGCAGGCTCCCCCGCTCCTCGACGTGCTTCTTCTGCTCTTCCATCACGTCGTTGCGGGCGGTCTCGGCCTGGCTGGTCTGCACGGCGAGTTGCTTGTTGTTGACGGTGGTGGCCGATTCGAGGGCGTGACGAAGGTCGAGGTAGTCACCACCCATCACGGTCGCCAGCAGCGAAAGGTTCTCCATCAACTCGGTCAGACGGTCGAGCGAGGAGATATACGTCCTCTTGTTCTCCTGGCGGAACGACTGAATGGCCTGCTGGACCTTCGCCCGCAGGTCTTCCAGCTCCGCCGGCTGGGCACCGGACTGCTGGAACTTCTGGAGCGAGGCGGCCACCTTGTTGTCCAGCTCGTCGAGCTGGCCGTAAATCTTCTTATAATGGGCGTCGATCTCGGCCTTCGCCGCGTCGGCGTCCTCAGCACGAACGCCGATCCGGCCGCGCAGGTCCTCGACCTGGGCCTGAAGCATCCCCTGGGCCTTCCGGGCGGTAGACTCCCCTTCAACGGCCTTGGCCCGCTGGGCGTCGGCCTGAGCGTAGCTGGAATAGAGGAAATAGCAGGTGACGGACAGGATAACCGAGAGGGCGATAAAGACCGCGACCGCGATCTTTAGCCCCTGGGATTCGTTCGACGACGCGGCCATGGATGTTGACTCCCTCCGGACGGAGCGGATGCGACCCGCCGATGCAAGCGGCCGGTTTGCTGATAATATGTCACACGCGAAGGGGGACGCGGCGAGACCTTCCGGAATTCGCCCAGTCGGCCACCGCCCGGGCTCGCCCGACCGGCGGAATCCACACCATCCATCCGATTGTAAGGACCGTCTCAGCGGCGGTCAAACGGCGGCGGCGGGCCCGATCAGTCGCCCCATCCCTGACAAGGAGCCTCTATGAGCTTGGATGCGCAAGGCGCCTTTTTGTTCCCCGAGGAATCCGAACAACCGGCCGACTCTCCGGCCAAGAGCGAGTCCGCAACGACCAACCACCGGCCGACGTTCTACATCCTCGATGCCTATTCCCTCATTTTCCAGGTCTTCCATGCGATTCCCGAAATGACCGGCCCCGCCGGCCAGCCGACTCAGGCCGTCTTCGGGATCTTCCGTGACCTGCTCAACCTGGTGAAGGGACGCAAGGCCGATTACCTCGCCGCCGCCTTCGATGGCGCAGGGAAGGTCTTCCGGTCGGAGATCTACGCCGACTACAAGGCCAATCGCTCGGAGATGCCCGCCGACCTCTCCGCGCAAATCCCGGTCATCCGCCGGGTCTTCGAAGGATTCCGCGTCCCTGTCCTGATGGAGGAGGGGATGGAGGCCGACGACGTCATCGCGACGATGGCCCGCCTCGGCGACGAGAAGGGCCTCGATGTTTACATCGTCACCACCGATAAAGACGCCCGCCAGCTCATCGGCGGCCACGTCCGCCTGCTCAACCTCCGAACAAAAAAGGAGATGGACGCCGAGGCCCTCGAAAAGGACTGGGGCATCCGTCCCGACCAGGTCGTCGACTTCCTCTCCCTGACGGGCGATTCGGTCGACAACGTCCCGGGCGTTCCGGGGATCGGACCAGGGTTTGCCTCAACCTTCCTGAAGGAGTTCGGCACGCTCGACGCCCTGCTAGCCCATCCCGAGAAGGTCAAAGGCCCGAAGAAGCAGCAGGCCCTGCGGGAGCACAGGGAAACCGCCCTCCGCGCCCGGGAGCTTGTGAAGCTCCGGGCCGACCTGCCGATCGCCGTCGAGTGGGAGGTCCTGAAGACCCAAACGCCCGACCGCGAGGCGCTCATCGCGCTTTGCAACGAGTGCGGCTTCCACGGATTCCGGGACGAGCTGGGCCCGCCGGCGAAATCGTCCGAGCCCGCCGAGACCGCCGCCTCGTGGGTCGCCGATTACCGGCTGGTCGACACGCCCGAGGCCCTCGCCGCGTTCGTGGAGGAGTTGCGAGGTCAGAAGCGATTCTGCATCGACACCGAGACGACCGACCTCGACCCGCTCCGGGCCGACCTCGTCGGATTGTCGTTCTCCTGGAAGCAGGGCGAGGCGTTTTACCTGGCGCTCCGAGGTCCAGAGGGCTCGCAACGCCTCGACGAGGCGTCCACGCTCGCCGCGCTGAAGCCGATCCTGGAAGATCCGAACGTCGAGAAGGTCGGCCAGAACCTCAAATACGACATGCTCGCGCTCAGTCGCGCGGGGCTCGACCTGGCCGGGCCGATCACCGACACGATGATCCTGAGTTACCTCCTCGAAAGCGGCGAGCGCAACCATAACCTCGACCAGCTTTCGCAACGACTGCTCGGCCACGCGATGATCCCAATCAGCGACCTGATCGGCAAGGGGAAGGCTCAGAAGCGGATGGACGAGGTGGACGTCGCGAAGGTCGCCGAGTACGCCGGCGAGGACGCC
>DAHZZC010000600.1 GCA_027435495.1 Planctomycetales bacterium | reverse complement strand
CGGGATACCTGGGAAATTATTCATAGAATGATCGGATCTTAAACAAATTGGCTGTCTTTGCACAACGGCCAGCGATATCTGGACCGCGCTCGATGCCGCCATGAATCGACCGAGGAATTTTTGCGATTCTTTGAGGGGATCACGTGGATGCCGGGAGACCCGAGAGAAAGCGACCTCTCACGGGGTGTCCGGTGTCGGGATCATGGCTCTATCCTACCATCCGCGTTTCCAGTCCGATCGTTTGTACTCGTTATTTGGAAGCCGTGTTCACAATCCGCCGCGATTGCTCGACGTCTTCTAGCGGCGGATCCGGGGCCGCGGGAGGTTCTTCGAGCGTGATCCAGGCCGGTGGCTTTAACTTCGGGCTGCGCAGTTCGCTCGCCATCACCGGGGCGATGGAGCGGCTGAGGACGATCGCACCCCGCCCCGAGAGGTGGGTTGCATCCACATAGAGCGATGGCTCGCGGGCGATCCTTCGGCCGTCGAGGATGGTGACAGTCGCGGGGAATCGATCACAGTACGAACGGACGAACTTCTCGTAATGCGACTCGGCACCGCTCCGCTCGCGCCAGGCTTGAAGGCCCGGCGAGATCGGCGGCAGGAGCCAGAAGACGCGGATCTGATGATCGCGCGATCGCTTCAGCATTCGATCGATGCCGACCTTGTTCGAGTGGTCGACGTACCATTTGTCGGGATGCAGTTTCTCCTGGATCTCAGGCGAGAGGAGACCGCGATAAGGCGATTCGAGCAACGCGACGTTGGCGCCGTCGTTGGTCGTCCAGTTGCGGAGGAGCATCCGGTTGATCTCGGGAATGCGGTCGGTCGTCCCGTTGAGCGACGCCATCAGGCCCGACCGAATCTCCAGCCGCGACTGGAGCGAGGGGATCAGTCGGGCGGTCATCGCGGCGAGGCCGAGCGTCCCCTTGCGGACGGCCCAGCCCATTTCCAGGCACTCGCGGGCGGTGAGGGCCGCAGGCCAGTAATGGGCGTTGTAATCGGCTCCACCGATCAGGACGGCCGGCTTGGTTTCGATCACGATCGCCGAGGGACGGGCGCCCGATTCGATCGCCCGTCGGAGGATGAAGTCGGTCAGGAGCGCCGGTCCACGCGCCGCCGCGAGATTCGCCCCGCTTAGCCCGGATGATGCCTCGACCACCGACGGGATCAACCCGTGCTTGACCAGGCTGTCGCCGAGGAACAGGAGATCCTTCCCTTTCGCATCGTGGCGCGCGGCCTCGTCGGCGAACCGCCAGCTCAGGCTGACCGGGTCGGAGAGCTCGCGCCAACGGGGCGCCACGATCGACTCGGCTGCGACGATCGCGACGAGCGCCCCGAGAAATCCCCAGGGGATCCGGCCGGTCCGGCGACGGATCGCAGCGGGGTCGGGAGTTGTGGCCGGGTGCGGGCGATCGGCACGCGAGGGGCGGGCGATCCGGGCCGGTCGGGTCGCGAGTTGGTCCATCCGTGCGTCTCCGTTCCGGTGAGGATGGCCGATCTTCATCGACGGGAGGTGGCACTCGCGGGGCCGGTCGTGATCGCCGGGGCGGGCGATTTCAGATCGTAGATCCGGATCTGCACCTGATGGGGATTCGCCTTCTCGGGGAAGACGGCAATTGGTTTGCGGTCGCCGATCATCGCGCTGAGGACCTGGCAGTACCGGAAGTGCCCCTCCAGGTGCGGCTTGCGGACCACGATCCATCGAAGGGATCGATCCGCCGGTGCCTCGTAGACCTGTGCGAAGGGATAGCCGGAGCGCTCGCTGAAGTAGAGCGACCAGTTGGTCAGGTCGAGGACGCGGTCCGCCTCGCTGGCGTGTCCGGCGATCCACCGGCCGGTCTCCACATAGACGGAATAGGGGCCGGCGTTACGTGGCCCGAGGAGTTGCAAATTCGGGTAGAGA
Organism: Planctomycetales bacterium; assembly: GCA_027435495.1. Lineage (GTDB taxonomy): Bacteria > Planctomycetota > Planctomycetia > Isosphaerales > Isosphaeraceae > JAKAUH01. The sequence continues at coordinate 4,745 of DAHZZC010000600.1, read as the reverse complement.
ACCAGCCCGCCGAACAGAAGCGCCCAGATGGCCGGTCCCGGCCGGACTCGCTCCTGGGGCCATCCCAGCCATCGCCCGGGTATCGAGATTCGCTCAACCAGCCAGGAGATGCCGTTCGCGGCGGCCATCGTCAGGATCATCCCGGGAATCAGGCCATGCCGGACGGTCAGGTAACCGCCCGTCGCGTGGAGCCGGACCAGACCGGCAGCCGAGGCCGAAAGAAGCACCGCGAGCAGGAGCCAGGCACGCATTCGGTCGCGGCGGGTCAGGGCGATTACCAGCCCGAAGAGGCTCACATAAAACAGGGGCGGCGTGACCGACTCTTCAAACCCCTTCTCGACCATTCGGCCTGCGGCGATCCGGTAGGTCTGCCAGGCGGTCTGCCCGGCAGGGAGCGGCCGCTCGCGCTCCAGGCCCATCGGGTCGGACTTCGGTGCCAGGCCGAGAACCCGAGCGATTCCGGGCTTGGTGCCGAGCCCGCCCTTGAGCGCCACGTAGGGCCCGGCGAGCAGCAGGCAACCGACCGCGAGGAACGCAAGCGCTCGCCACCACCTCGGCCAGTTGATCCGGGTGGCCGGCAGGATCGGCAGGAGAAGCAGCGTCGCGATGATCGAGGCGGGGAGGAGCATTCCCTCGGGCCGCGTCAGGTACGCCAGTACGCTGAGGGCGATCGAGAGCGGGAGCCAGAGAAACCGTCCCTCACGCAGGAATCGGACCGCGGCCCAGAGGCCGAACGTCCACCAGAGCAGGAAGGTACACTCCGAGAGGACATTGACCACGATGTAGCCGGGGATCGGGTTGAGCATCACCAGCAGGCAAGAGATCCAGGCCGCACGCGGCCCAAAGAGCTCCAGCGCCAGGAGATAGGTTGGCACCACGAGCAGGACCATGGAGGCAAAACAGAGCCAGACCGCGGCATGCTCCCACGAGGCGGGACCGTTTCCCCCGATCAGCCAGTGGGCGGCGGCGATGCCGAGCGGATGCAGCGGGTGATCAACGCCGCGGACCAGCCCCGCGCGGATCGACTCGCTCTGGAACTCCTCGGCACGATGGATGTAGCGGAGTCCGTCGGCAAAGGTCGCCTCGGTGTGGTAGAGCTGCCAACCGAGCAGGGCTGCGGCGACGGCCATCAACAGGCCGATCCGGCCGGCGTGCTGCATCCTGGTCACGCGGGTCCGTCCTTTCGCAGGGACCGGCCGCTGTTCGCCCGTCGCCGCCCAGATTCCCGCGAATGCGGGACGGCAGCCACCGACGTTCCCGGACCGGATCCAATCGATTCAGCCAGTCGGAGGACCTCGGTCCCACGAACCGGCCGACCGGCCTCCATGCCTTTCGTCAACGTTCCAATCACCAACCACGCCCGGGCCTCGACCACCCGGCCGCGCAGGGAGGCCCATCGCCCCCGAATCACCGATTCCATCCGAACGATCGCCGACAGCGCGCGAAACTGCCAGCTCGGTAAGTGCTTGCGAAAATAGAGCAGCTTGCTGTGCCGCGTGATGACCCGCATCTTGGGCGAAATCGCCCGATTTTGCAAGGGATGTCGGTGGACGACGAGCAGGCCGGGGTCAAACTCGACTCGCCAGCCGCGCCGGTGGGCCTCCCTGCTGAAGGCAACCTCCTCGTGATAGAGGAAAAAATCCTCGTCCATGCCGCCGAGATCGGCCATCAGTCGGGAATGGATCAACATGCAGGCGCCTGTGACCCAGTCGACGCGGCCGGGGCGAACAGAGCGGGTTGACCGATACTTGCGACGAGATCGGGGGATGAACGCCTCTCGGATGGATCGTGTGAGCGACGGAAAGACGCCGACGGAGCCCTGGGGTGAACCATCGGGATTGAGCAAGCCGAATCCGACGATTCCGGCCGGGCCTTCGGCTCGGTCATCCTGCCGGTCGACATGGTCGAGAATTTGCCCGAGAAAGTCAGGGCCAATCTCGACGTCGGGATTCAGGAGGAGGAGCCATCGACCGCGCGAGGCCCGCCACCCGGCATTGACGCCTGCGGCGAATCCGCCATTATCGGAGCGTAGGATGAGCACGAAGCCGGGTGGGACCGGGTCGATCGCGGCGGGAACGGGTCCAGTGGAGGCGTTGTCCACGATGGCGACCTCGCAGTCGCCCGAGTGGAGGCGGGGGTCGTCGCGAAGCGAGTCGACCAGGCGGACGATGTCCGGCCAGGACTCGTAGTTGACGACGACAATCGAGAGTCGGGGCCGCGAGGCCGGCTCGTCGGGAACGGTTGATCGATCCACCGTGATCACCACGCGATTTGGGCCTCCGGCCGCATTCCCGGGCGAGAGCGAAGAGAATAACTGGAATCCAACGTCGGTACGGTCGATCGAAGAGCTTGAGCGATTCCGCCCCGGAGGAACCGGAGGCGGACGTACGATAAGCGGCCGGGCGCGTCAAGGTCGAGCTTGCCGGCGAGCGGGCGGCCAGGATCGGGCCCGGAGACGTAACCCAGGGACGGGTGACGATTCTATGGAAAACAGACTCGAAATCGGGGCTCGTCTGGCGGTCCAGTCCGCGACTCCGTCGAACCTCGGTACCCCGGCCGGCCCCACGGTCCCGTCGAACACCCGGCGTCTGGTGCTGCCGGACGCCCGCCCGGGCCCACGCGGTCGAGCCCGTCGAATGCTCGATCGGCCCTGGAACGGACCACCCACTGCCGGACGAATGGCGAAGCGGACGATGGACCTCGTCTTCGCCACCGGGTTGCTGCTGGCTCTCGCCCCGCTGTTCGCGCTGGTCGCTGTCGCCATCTTGCTCACTTCAGGCCGGCCGATCCTGTACCAACAGCAGCGTGTCGGGCAAGGAGGGCGTCTGTTCCGGATGTTCAAGTTCCGGAGCATGCGGAACGACGCCGAGCGTGAGACAGGCCCGATCTGGGCCTCGGATCATGACACTCGATGCACCCGGATCGGCGACTGGCTCCGGCACACCAATATCGACGAGCTTCCTCAACTCTTCAACGTCCTCCGAGGCGAGATGAGCCTGGTCGGCCCCAGGCCCGAACGGCCCATCTTCGTCGAGGAATTCCGCAAAACGATCCCCGGCTACGACCTCCGCCACGCCGTTCCCGGTGGGATGACCGGCTGGGCCCAGGTCCACGGATGGCGCGGCCGGACCTCGCTCCGAAAGCGAATCCAGTATGATCTGGATTATATCGAGCGCTGGTCGATCGCGATGGATTTCCGTGTCCTGCTCATGACCTTCCAGCACGTCTTCTGGGGTAAGACCTCATGGAACGACGCGAAGCGGCCGGCGCCGCCCGAGGCGTGACGACCAACAGATCGGGGGGAGCCGACCCGATCTGCACCGTCGTGATCCCGACCTACAACGGTCGCGACCTCCTGGCACGCTGCCTCGCGAGCTTCGATCGCCATCGCCCCGACCCAGCGCGATGGCCGATCGAAGTCGTCGTCGTCGACAACGGGTCGAGCGATGGGACCTCGGAATGGCTCGCCAGGAAATATCCATCGGCCCGGCTCCTCCGGATCGAGCCCAACCGCGACTTCTGTGCCGCGGCAAATGCCGGGATGGCCGCCGCCCGGGCGCCGTTCGTCCAGTTGCTCAACAATGACACCGAAGTCACGCCCGGATGGATCGAGGCCGGGCTCGCTCCATTCGAGGATCCGACCGTCGGCTCGGTGGCCCCACTGGTCGTCGTCCGGTCCGACCCGAAACGGGTCGACTCCGCCGGCGATTCGTACGCCTGGTACGGATGGCCCCGGAAGCGGGGCCATGGCCAGGAGACCGAGAACTGGACCGCTCGGCCTGCCGAGGAAGTCTTCGGCGCCAGCGGATCGAGCGCGTTTTACCGGACGGAAGCTCTCCGACGCGCAGGGACGTTTGACCTGTTCCTCGTCAGCTATTACGAGGACATCGACCTGGCTTTCCGACTTCGATGGGCCGGCTATCGATGCGTCTATGCCCCCGGTTGCCGAATTCACCATGAGATTTCCGCCACCAACGACCACAAGAGCCCAGCGCTCCAGAGAAGGATCGCTCGGAACGCCGAGCTGGTCTTCTGGTGGAACCTGCCGGCCGGCTCGCTGGCCCTCGCGGCCATCCCGCACCTGGTATTCACCGCGATGCAGGCCGGGTGGCGGCTCGTCCGACGACGCCCCGGCCCGTTCCTCGCGGGAAAGCTGGATGCCGTCGCCGCCTGGCGAGTGATCCTCGATCGACGGCGCGCCCGCGTCGAGATCGCGCGATCGTCGGAACGCCGGCCCCATTTTGCCCTCTCCTCGGGCTCCCTCGGCGAGGTGCGCCACCATCTTCGCCGCCCGAACGAGACGACCCGCGCGACCTCCGGCGCACGCTTTCCCGGCTGATCGGACGCCGGCCGAGGATTCCCTCGCAACTCTCCGCGGCTCCGGTTAGAATCCAACGAGTGTTAAAAACACCTCGACCCGGGCGGAGTCGCGCGCATGCAGCCCAGGTGTTTCGAAGCGGCGGCCATCGGGTTGATGCGTCCGGGCCGGCTAGCCTTGTTGGTGCTGTCGCTGGCCTGGACGATGGGGACGTTCACCCGGGCTGGCGACGTGGGCGCGGCCGATCCGGCGAAGCTGGAATACTTCGAGAAGACGGTTCGGCCGATCCTGGTGGAACGCTGCCAGGGTTGCCACGGGTCATCGAAGCAAAAGGGTGGCCTGCGCCTCGATTCGCGAGCGGCGATCCTTGGCGGTGGAGATTCGGGGCCTGCGGTCGTCCCGGGCGATCCGCGATCGAGTCTGCTGG
>DAHZZC010000599.1 GCA_027435495.1 Planctomycetales bacterium | reverse complement strand
CCCCGATTTTCCGCGCTGGTGGACCCGGACGATCCGTCGTTCCTGTCTCCTGGCGACATGCCGTCGAGGATCGCGGCGTATTGCGTCCGGACGAACCAGCCGGCTCCCTCGGATGAGGGGGCGCTGGTCCGGTGCTGCCTGGAAAGTCTGGCGCTGAAGTATCGGTGGACGATCGAGAAGATCGAGCGCATCCTCGGGACGAAGATCCGGACGATCCACGTGGTGGGGGGTGGGTCGCGGAACGCCCTGCTCTGCCAGTTCACCGCCGACGCCTGCGACCGGCCGGTTCACGCCGGGCCGATCGAGGCCACCGCGATCGGGAACATCCTGATGCAGGCCCTCGGACGCGGCCGGCTCGGCTCGCTCGCCGAGTTGCGCGAGGTCGTCGCCCGCTCGTTCCCCGTCACCGTCTACGACCCGCGCCAGGCCCCCGCCTGGGCCGAGGCCGCCGCGCGGTTCGATCGGCTCGTCCCCAGTTAAATTAAGCGGCCCCATCCTTCATGTCGCGGGCCGCCGGCAGGATCTGTCCGGATGACCAGCGGCGCGGGAGAGATTCCCGATGCGAACGCTCTTCCTTCTGACCACGGCGATGATCCTCCCGGCGACGGGGCCGTCCGGGGCCTCGCCGATTGACCACCGGCCCGCCCGGCTGGTCGAGCGCGAGCCCAACCCGCACGGCAGCCCTCGGCCGTTTCGCGACGCCAAAAACGTCCCGATCCGGAGCAGTCTCTACGTCGAGCTGACCGCCGCCGCGGGAAACAAGATCGACCCGTCCTCCGTCACGCTCACCCTCCGCGCCGATGGGTCCGAGACCATCAAACTGCTCGAGCCAGGGCCACGGTTCGTGGCGGGCTCCTCGGGCTGGCTCCGCGAGAAGGGCGAACTCTCGGGCGATCGGTCGCTCGCCCTCTATCTCGAGCCGAACCGGCCGATGAAGCCCCAGACCCGATACACGGCGGCCGTCCAGGTCAACGGCGAGGAGGTCGGCTCCTGGAGCTTCACCACCGAGGCCCCCCATCGAACGCCCCACCTGGATTTCCGCCTCGACCTCAGCGCCCGTCCCGTCGATTGGCACGGGGCGTTCTTCTCGGGGATCTGCAACGTCGTCTTCTGCTCGAAGGCCGAGCAGGACGTCCCGACCTACGACCTGATGGCCGCCGCCCGCAAGGATCATCCCCGGGCCTGGAGCTATCAACGCGACTTCTGGACCACCGGGACCGAGTTCCGGCCGCCCTCGTGGTTCCTGCCCAACCGGCTGCCGAACATCGTCCGCGAGCGCGAGACCCGCCGCATCCTCACGATCGAGCCCCGCGGCGGCAAGGCCCGCCTCCGGCTGACCGACCTCGACGACCGGGCCCTTTACGGCATCCCGCCCGATCGCCCGATCGCCGACGACTACCATCCCGGCGACGAGGTCCTCATCGCCGATGGCCTCCACGACGCCACCGCAAAGGTCCTCGCCGTCGAGACCGGCGCCGTCGTCGTCTCGTCGTTCCCAACCCCGAACGACGGCTGGATGACCGGCTACGAGCAGAAATTCCCCGACCACGACGATCCCGACGCCCCAGGCCGGTTCCCACCCGGCGGCTGCTACCTGCGGAAGCTCCGACCGGCCGGCACACCCTGCTACTACTGGGGCCGGCTCGACCAGCAATACGACCTGATCCATCGACGGTACGGGCGCAGGCTGATGGTCAACTTCGCCGATGCCGCCGGCGAGACCGCCCGCGACGGCCGAAGCTGGACCACCGCCAAGGACCTCGCCGAATGGCACGAGGTCGCCCTCGCGATCACCGGCCACCTCATCGACCGTTACGGCGACGACGCCCTCGCCTTCACCTGGAGCGTCTTCAACGAGCCCGACCTCTCCAGCGTCTTCTGGCGCGCAAGCTGGGACGACCTTCAGGACTTCTACGACGTCACCACCGACGCGATCCTCCGGGCCTTCGAGGACCGCGGCCTCGACTCGCGGAAGGTCGTTGTCGGCGGCCTGGAACTGGGCGCGATCTTCGGGACCAACCTCCGGCTCCGCGAGTTCCTCGCCCACTGCTCGCCGACCGCGACCGCGACCGCGAAGGGAGCCCGCCCGCTCAACGCCGCCTTCGCCGATCCTCGCCTCGACGGCAAACGCTCCAGGCGCGTCGAACAACTCTGCCAGGCCCACGGCGGCAAGGGAAGCCCCTGCGACTTCGTCTCGATCCACTCGTACGACCGCTCCCGCCTCATGGCCGCGAAGCTGATCCGGGCCAGGGAGATCGCCCTCGAAATCGATCCCGCCTACTACGCGGCCCTCTGGGTCAACTCGCACGAATCCTGCCCCGACTGGATGCCGCCGCCCGACCAGGCCGCCGGCGACGCCTATCGAGGCGACGGCTACTTCGTCGGCTGGTGCGCCGACGTCGTCCGCCGCCTCCTCGCCCGCGCCTCGCTCGACCCGAGGTACGGATACGGCGAAACCATCCTCACCGTCTGGCCCCCGCCGACCAACTTCGCCGGGCTCAACGCCGTCACCCGCATCCTTCAGGTGGATACCAACGGCGACGGCCGCCCCGACCGCTCCCAGACCGTCCCCATGCCGATCTTCCACATGATGACCCTGCTCTCCGACCTCGGCGATCGCTACTGGGTCCTCCCCGATCGGGTCGAAGGCGGCCACGTGATCAGCGGAATCGCCTCACGCGACCAGCGAGGGACCGTTCGCGTCCTCGTCTACGCCCACGACGACCGCGATACCCAGTCTCGCTCCGAAGCGACCTTCACCCTCTCGATCGACCTGCAAGGCCGTCCCGGACCGGCGATCGTCGAGGAATACCGATTCGACCGCCGGCACAACTCGCCCTTCCGCCTCGCCGGCCGACTCCGAGACCGCTCGGTCCTCCGCCCGGCCGACGCCCAGGAATTCGCCCGACTCGCCGAACTCCATCCGACCGCCATCTCCACCCCGACCCGCCAGGCCGACGGCTCGCTCCAGATCTCCACCGAACTGGCCGGCAACGGCTGCTCCTTCCTGGTGATCACCCCCTGATCGTCCTACTTCCTCCATTCGATCCCGCTGACACAATCCATTCCCTCGCGATTTCCCTCGGGATCGCGTCTCCCCTTTTCGCAACCTCGGCCGACGCCCCAAATTTTTTAATAAGCCGATCTCCTTCCCATTCACGGGATTAGGGAACGGGCGGGGAGAATCGTCCCGCCTCGTCGTTTCGAAATTTGCGCGGTTGAGACATATCTATTACAGGGGCCCTACCTTTCCGACGGTCCGGGTCGCGAGGCGGTTGTTCGACCGATCCTCCCGCGACCGCATCCTCCATTCAGGCCAATGGCTGCACCTTCGACCGCGATCCACCCTCCGAGTCGAGGGAAGAGCCCCGAGCGGGGAAAGGATCGCGGCCCCAGGAAGTGAAGGACTGGTTGTCCGACCGACTGGCCGCCGGACCGGTCTCGTTCGCGGACCTGTATCGAGACGCCAGGGAAGCCGGCTTCGGCATCGCATACCTCTACAAGGTTCGCGAGATGATCGGAGTGGACGAACTGGGCTCGAAGCGCTCCCTGGCCTGGACGCTCTCGCTCGATGACTCCGACTGAGAGCCCTCGGCCATCTTTCTATCTTTCCCTATTTCTCTCCCTATAGGGGTAGAGAAATAGGGAAAGATAAAAA
>DAHZZC010000598.1 GCA_027435495.1 Planctomycetales bacterium | reverse complement strand
GCGAAGGCGTTTGCCCCGTTGATGAAGCTCGCCCGCCCCGCCAACCTCGCTCAGACCTATCTGATACAATTCCGTCCGATCCTTCGCGCCGAGTATCACGTCGTTCGTGCCGTCTGCCGGCCGACACCTGAGCAGAGGAAGGCGATCGCGCGGGACGTCGAGAAGATGTTCCGGGAGGTGGTCGAGGATTACGTTGTGAAGATGAACCGCCCGATGCCAGCGGCCCAGCGGGCGGCACTGGATCCGCGTCGGCAAATCCGGAAGGGGCTGGACGCCCTGGTCGAGAAGCACTGTTCCGGCGAGGCGGCGGATCGCTATCGCCAGGAGATGGCCCGTCGTGAAAAGGCTCGCAAGCGCCTTCTCGCCCGAAACCTGGTCGTTCTCCTCGACCAGCGGCTCATCCTCGCCCCCGACCAGCGCGCGAAAATCGAGGGCTCTTTGATCGAACACTGGGACGACTCGTGGTGTCCATCGCTATTAGCGATCACCTCGAACACCCGTTATTTCCCGGCGATCCCCGACTCGCACGTTGCGCCGTTCCTCAACGAGGCCCAGAAGACCGTCTGGCAGGCGACTCCCAGGGTAAACTTCTTCTCGAACTTTTTCGACAACCGGGGAGTAATGCGGAACGACCCGCTGGAGGACGAGGAATTGCGAGAGGCCCGGCTGGAGGCCGAAAAGGACGACCCGAAGCCGGCTCCGAACGCCAACGGGCCCGTCCTGATCTTCGACGCGGGGGCCGTGGCCCCGGCCGCGAAGACCGCCGTGAAGACGAAAAAATAGGGGCCGACCGACCGCATTCGATCGATCGAGAGAATCGCCATGCTCCATCGACCATCCCCGTTCCACCGCCTGATCTCGGTCGCGGCGCTCCTGGCGATCGCCGGCGCGGGGGACTCGGCTCTCGCCCAGCTCGTCGATGTCATGAAGGCGGCCCGGCCGGTAATCGCCCGGAAGAACAATGAGATCCAGCTCGATTCCTTCATCTTCGGCAACCTGGGCGTGGGAAGTGCCGAGGCCACTCGATCCCAGTTCGAATCGCAACTGACGCTCCAGGTCGAGAAGCTAGCCCAAATCGTCGAGCTTGGTCCTACCCAGAAAAAGAAGCTGCTGGTGGCCGGTCGCGGCGACATGAAGCGATACTTCGACCGGATCGAGGAGGTCCGTCAGAAGTATCTCTCCGACCCGAACTTTCAGTTCAACGCCCGGGTACAGCAAATCTGGCAGGATCTTCAGCCGCTCCAGACCTCCTACAACTCTGGTCTTTTCGGCGAGGGCTCGCTCTTCGCCAAGACGACGCACGCGACGCTGACGCCTGACCAGGCAAGGAAGGCCGAGGAAGTGGAGCGGGAACGAATGCTGTACCACTACTGGAATCGGATCGACCTCGGCCTCGAGCTGGTTAACCTTGATGTCGGCTTCACGGAAGACCAGCGCGCTCGTCTGATCGAGTTGCTTCGATCCGAGACCAGGCCGCCCCGTAAAATGGCCAGGCAATACGACGTTTATGTGGTGTTCTACCAGCTTGGCCACATCCCCGAGAAGAAAATCCGACCGGTCTTCGAGGATTACCAGTGGCCGCTCATGGCTCGAGAGCTCCAGCAGGGGCGCGCCCTTGAGCAATTACTGAGGCAACAGGGGTTCGAGCCCGACGAGCCCGAGGCGCCGCGGCCCCCCGAGGCGAAGCCTATCACGAATCGTCAGGAGGCCAGAAAATGAGCGAGCGACGATCGATCCGACGGGCCCTCTCTCGGCTCGCCCTGGCTACCTGGACCCTGGCCCTCGCGGTGCCCTCGGCGATGGCGCAGCCTTCGAGCCGATCGGGCGAGGTCGTCCCGCGCGATGTTCGCGAGATGTACGACCGCGGCCTGCAATATCTCGCGAAGAACCAGACCGATCAGGGCGACTGGCAGCAGGGCCAGCGCGGGCCGGGGATCACCGGGATGGGGCTGATGGTCTTCCTCGCCTCGGGCGAGGACCCCAACTTCGGCCCGTATAGCAACAACGTCCGCAAGGCGCTCCGGAGCATCATCCGCGAGCAAAACGCGACCACCGGCATCATGGGCGACTCGATGTATCACCACGGTTTCGCCATGCTCGGCCTGGCCGAGGCTTATGGAACCGTGGACGATCGCAATCTCTGGCCCGATGGCAAGGGCCCACGGACGATCGGTCAGGCGCTCGAACTCGCCGTCCGCGCCGCGATCACCTCGCAGAAGAAAAACCCGCTCGGCGCCTGGCGCTACTCGCCCGACGCCCAGGACGCCGACACCTCGGTCAGCGGCGCGGTCTTCGTTGGGCTTCTGGCGGCGCGCAATGCCGGGATCGAGGTCCCCGACGACGCGATCAACCGGGCGATCGCATTTTACACGTCGATGACCTCGGCGGGTGGCGAGGTCGCGTATGCCGGGATGGGCGGCTTTGGCGACTCGCTCGCCCGGAGCTCGATCGCCACGCTGGTCTACTCGGTCGCCCGCCGGAAGGACCTGAAGCAGTACCGGGCGACGCTCGACTACCTCAAGCAGCGGATCGAGCAGGCCGCCTCGTTCTACCCCGAATACGGCCGATACTACGAGGCCCAGGCGCTCTTCCAGGGCGATGTCCTCGCCTGGGAGAAGTGGAACAAGCTCCTCATCCGCCAGCTCAAGCAGCAGCAGCAGGCCGACGGCAGCATCCCCGGCCAGTTCGGCAACGATGTCGGCACGGCGATGTCTCTGCTCTCGCTCGCGCTCAATTACAAGTTCCTGCCGATCTACGAGCGTTGAGACGATCCCAGAGATTGGCAGACCGCTCCGGTGACGATCAACCGGGTCAGGATTCCAGAAGGACCCACGCGATGAGCCGCCGACGTTCGACCTCAATCCCCGGCCTCCGCCCGGCCTGGGCCGCCTGGTTCGCCTTGCTCGCGGTTGCCTCCCTCGCCCACGCGGAAGGCCCGAAGCCGGCGGTGGCCGTCCTGCACCTGGTCGACGGCGGATACGTCGAGGGCGATCTGCGCGACTCGGAGAAGACTGGTGTCCTTCGATGGCAGACACCCTCGTTCGTTGAGCCCTTTGCATTCGACGTCAAGGCGGTCAACCGCATCCAGTGGCCACCGCCCGAGAAGATCGAGCGGCCCGCCGGCGATTACTGCTTCGAGCTGGCCGCCGGAGACGTCCTCTTCGGCACGCTGGCCGCGCTCGACGACCGACGCGCTGAGCTGATCGTTCCGCGGCTGGGAAGGATCAAGATCGACCGGGCGAACCTGCTTCGGATCTACCGCTGGCGCGACGGCGCCGACCTGATCTACCTCGGGCCGAACGGACTGGTCGGCTGGCACGAGCCGGCCGGGCAGAGCCACTGGCGCGAGGAGTCGGGCCAGCCGACCACCGACCAAGAGGGCTCCTCCATCCGGGGCGACTTCGGTCTGCCGACGCGGGCGGTCATCGAATTCGAGCTCTCGTGGAAATCCAAGCCCGACTTCGTCCTGGCGCTCGGCGTCGACGACCGCGACGCCTCGGTCAAGCGCGCCTTCCGCTTCGAGGCTTGGGGCGGCGACCTGGTCGTCCAGCGCGAGCTGGAGCAGGAGGCCGACCTCTCGGTCGTGCAGGAGGTCAAGAACGGACCCGGCCGGGCCCACTTGCAGGCGTACCTTGATCAGGAAAAGGGCCGAATCCTCGTCTTCTCGCCAAGCGGAACGCAACTGGCCGACCTTCAGGTGGGCAGCGGCAAGGCACCCGCGATGTCTGGCCTGTATCTGGCGAACATCCGCGGCGACGTCCGACTGGAGTGGCTCCGAATCGGCCGGTGGAACGGCGAGATCCCCCGCGAGGTCCGCGTCGACCAGGCCCGCATCCATCGCGCCGACGGGTCGATCACCTACGGAACCCTCAC
>DAHZZC010000597.1 GCA_027435495.1 Planctomycetales bacterium | reverse complement strand
TGGAAGAGGACGGCCAACGGCCGGATCGCCTCAGCGCGCTGGCGGGGCTCGATGATCGGATCGCCAAGGACGGCCACGAGGGCCTCGGCGGCCTGGGCGCATCCCGAGGGTTCCACGCAGATCACGGCCATCGCGGCCCCGGTGCGCTGGGCCGGGGGCCCGGTGGCGAGCATCGTGCCGAGAGCCGGCAAGGCGGACTGGGCGAGCGGCCCAAGGTTCGCCAGCCAGAACGCCACCCGAACGCGGACCTCAGGGTCGTCGTGACGGAGCCAGCCGACGAACGTCGGCACCAGCTCGCGGCAGATGGTCGGGTCGATCCGATAGAGCAGGCCCATCGGCCGGAGGACCTCGGTCGGGCGCTCGGGGTGGGCCTCGACGACCATCGCCCGGAGCGCGGGGATCACCCGGTCGCGATGCCTGGGGTCGAGCCAGAAGATCGCCTCGGCCGCCACCAGTCGGACCGACCGATCCGGATCCTCCAGCCAGGGACCCGGGTCGAACTCGATCGCCTGTGCGTTGATCATCGCCTGAAGTACGGCGCTCCGGACAATCGCGGAGCCGTCGCGGCTGGCCGCTGTCAACGAGTTGAGGATCCGTTGCCTTCGATCGGAATGGTCGCCCCGCGAGAGGAACGCCGTGGGGCCGAGCCCGCACGCCGCCATCGCCCGGGCCCTCGGCTCGACGTCGGACCGGAGCCCGCCGAGGCAAAGCTCGACCGCCTCGTCGGTGATCGGCTCGGTGCTCGACAGATAGGCGTACGCCTTCTCCCGGACCCGGGCGTCGGTGTCGTGGGCCAGGGCCGGCATGTAGGCCGAGGCGTCCACCCCGAACTCGGCCATCCGCTGCGCCGCCTCAGCCCGCGCCGCGGAGGTCAGGCTCGGGTCGCGTCGCATCCCGTCCAGCTTGGTGAGTTGCCGGTAGGTCTGGATCCTCGGCCAGACCTCCATGCCCCCGTAGATCACCCCCAGCAGGAGGATCGAGAGGCCCAGCGTCGCCGGGATCGGCCGCCTGAGTCGCTGAGGTATCCGCACCATCTTGTGCACCCTCCCGGGGCCCGCCTCCGTGCCGCGAGTGCCGGCACGATGGCTCGCCGTCCTACATGGCAGAATGGGGACATAATCCGATCCGATCCACGTCCGTCGTCCTCTCAAGACGTACACCATCGGGACGTCGGCGGCAAGGGACTGGTCCCGTTTGAGTCGGATTCCCCGGCAATGCCGCACACGATGGGACGCTTCGGCTTCCACCGGCAAGGTGTTTCACAAATGTCAGAAGTTTGTCGTTGACAGCGTCCGGTCGTGGAGGATACTCATTTGTAAGGGAGAGGATCGATCGACGAGGCGCCCTCGGGATCGGGAGGAACGCACCGATGAGAGTCCGAGTCGCGGGGCCCTGGATCGTCGCGATGATGGCGTTGATGATCGGGTCGATGGCCGGACTGGCGAGGGCCGGCGGGCCGTCCGACTCCAGCACCCGAGGTCGCCCGATTCGGACCGATCCGGTCGAATCGGCCCGCGATGCGAGGACCCTGGCCGCCCGGATCGACGCGGTCCTGGCCGCTCGATGGGCGAAGTCCGGGCTCAGGCCCGCCGCGATCGCCGACGATGGCGAGTTCCTCCGCCGCGCGTATCTCGACCTGGTCGGCAAGATCCCGACCGCCGCCGAGGCCCGCGACTTCCTCGACGACCCGGCCCCTGGCAAGCGGGCCGCGCTGATCGACCGGCTTCTCGACAGCCCGGCGTATACCGCACACGCGACCGAGGTCTGGCGGCGGATGCTCCTCCCCGAGGCCGACACCGACGACGAGGCCCGGCCGTTCGCCCCCACCTTCGCCGGATGGCTCCGCCGCAAGGTCGTCGAGGACGCCGGCTATGATCGGATCGTCCGCGAGATCCTCACCGCGAAGCTCGACGCCCCCCAGTCAGACCTCGACCTCGCCAACGGCGTCGTCCGGGCCGTCCCCGCGCCCTCGCCGGCCGCCTACTACCTGGCGAAGGGCCGGAAGCCCGAGAGCCTCGCCGCCGGCACCGCTCGCGTCTTCCTGGGCATCCGGCTCGAATGCGCCCAGTGCCACAACCACCCGTTCGCCTCGTGGAAACGCGAGCAATTCTGGAGCCTCGCCGCGTTCTTCGCCGAGGTCCCCAGCGAGGGGAACGACCCCACCCGGATGATGCGCCGAGAGCGGCCCGCCCCCATCCGCGAGCTGACCATCCCCGGGACGAAAAAGGTCGTCGCCGCGACCCTCCTCGACGGAACCAAACCCGAGTGGCGCCCCCGCGCCGGGACACGCGAGATCCTCGCCGAGTGGGTCACCTCGCCCGAGAATCCGTATTTCGCCCGGGCGCTGGTGAATCGAGTCTGGGCCCGGTTCCTCGGCGCCGGGCTGATCGAACCGGTCGACGACCTCGACGGCGAGACCGATCCCGAGCTCAAGGCGCTGCTCGACGAGGTCTCCGACCAGTTTCGCGCCCACGGCGATCGGCTCAAGTTCCTGATTCGGACCCTGACCGCGACCCGGGCCTACAACCTCTCCAGCGCAGGCATCGGGACCGGACACGATTCCTCCGCAACGGGCCCGATGTTCGCGACGATGCCGGTCCGGGGCCTGACCCCGTCGCAACTCTTCGACAGCCTGACTCGCGCGACGGGATCGGGGCAAGCCGGCGACCGTGCCCGGTTTCTGGAGTTGTTCGGCGGCGGGCAGGAGCGGCCGAGCGAGGCCGAGACCACGATCGTCCAGGCGCTCACCCTGATGAACGGCTCGTACATCGACGCCGCGACCGATCCGGCCACCGGCCGCGTCCTCGGCGCGATCGTCGGCGCCCCGTTCCTCGACACCAGGGGCCGGATCGAGACGCTCTTCCTCGCGACCCTCACCCGACGCCCCACGCCCGTCGAGATGGCGAAACTGGTCGACTACGTCGGGCGCCGGAAGTCGGACGAGGAGCGATCGAAGGCCCTCGCCGACATCTTCTGGGCCCTTTTGAATGGGCCCGAATTCCACCTGAATCATTGAGTTTCGGTTGTCGGTCTTCGGTCGTCGAGGAGATCGCCGACTGGAGCCTGCTCAAGAGATCGAACGGACCATTGCCAGGGACCGGACCAACCGCCCCTGTAGGAGCCAGCTCCCGCTGGCGACCCGGACGAAGCCGATGGCGTCGCGAAGGTCGCCGGCGGGAGCCGGCTCCTATAAATAAAAGACAGGGCCGGACGAAGCTCGAAAGCTGCCGGGAAGATCGCCGGCTGGAACCGGCTCCTCCCGAAAACCGAAGTCCGAACCTTACCCCCGGAAGGAGGGCCTCCCGATGAATCGAGACCTGTTCGGAGGACGGGCCGGAAGGCTCTCGCGTCGCGAGGCGATCCGGCTCTCGGTCGCGGGCGCGATGGGGGCGATGGGGGCCTCGGTCTCGTCCTCGGGGTGGTTCGAGGCCCTGGCGGCCGAGGCGGCGAACCACCCGGGACGGCGGAAGTCGTGCATTCTGCTCTGGATGTCAGGGGGTCCGAGTCAGACCGACACGTTCGACCCCAAGCCGGGTCACGCCAATAGCGGGCCGTTCCAGCCGATCGAAACGGCCGTTCCAGGCATCCGGATGGGCCCGCACCTGCCGAAGCTCGCAAAGCAGATGAAGGACCTGGCCCTGATCCGATCGATGAACACGAAGGAAGGCGACCACAGCCGGGCGACGTACTACCTTCGCACCGGATACCTGCCGCAAGGGGCCGTTCGATACCCGACGCTCGGCTCGCTGGTCGCCAACGAGCTCGACGACGACTCGGTCGAGCTGCCCGGGTTTGTCAGCATCGGCCCGGTCCGGTCGATCAACCCGGCCGCGTTCAGTTCGGGTTTTCTCGGTCCGAAGTGTGCGTCGCTGAACGTCGGCGAGCGGACGATCGTTGGGGCCTCAGCCGGCAACGGCGGGGCGCCCTCGCTCCGGGTCGACGACCTGGAGATCCCGCGCGGGATCGGGCGGAATCGGGCCGACGACCGGATCGGCCTGATGCGCGACCTTGGCGGCGGCTTCGTGGAGAGCCGTCCGGGCGTCCCGACCTCCAGCCACCGGAGCGCCTATCTGCGGGCGGTCCGGATGATGCGGTCCGAGGCGGCGAAGGCGTTCGACCTCGACACCGAGCCCGCTGCGCTCCAGGACGCCTACGGCCGGAACCCGTTCGGCCAGGGGTGCCTGCTCGCGCGCCGGCTGGTGGAGCGCGGAGTGCCATTTGTCGAGGTCACGCTCTCGTCGGTCGACGGCAACACCAACGGCGGCCTCGGCTGGGATACCCACGCTCAGAACTTCGACGCCGTCGCGAAGCTTTGCGAGGTCCTCGACGCCGGATGGTCGACGCTGATGACCGACCTTCGGACCCGCGGCCTGCTCGATCAG
>DAHZZC010000596.1 GCA_027435495.1 Planctomycetales bacterium | reverse complement strand
CGTACCGATGCGGCGCGAACTCGGTGTCATCGACCGCGCCTCGGTTCCCCTCGGCCCTGGCCTTGATCACCAGCGCCTCGACGTGAATGTCCTGCGAGCTCGCGATCGAGAGCATCATGTACTTGTAGTCCCAGGAGAAGTTCGACCCCTGAAGGAACAGCACGTTCAGTCCGCCACTCAGAACCGTGACATACGTGCTGATCTCATTGTTTGACTTCAGCACCTCGCCATCCTGGGGCTTCACCCGAAGCGTAACCAGCTTCTCGCCAGCCGACTGCGGCTTGTAAACCAGCCCCTTGATCGGGACCACGCCGGAGCCGTCCGGAATCTTCACCTTCGTCTGAGCGACCGGAACCGGCGTCCCCTCAACCATCAGCTCGACGTCGAGCGTCTGGTTGGCGAACCCGCGCGCCTGAAGCGTCCCGGTGACCTCCAGGTTGTTCTTCACGAAGACGGTCGGACCCGCAACGATGTTCTTGAGCATCACGTCGCGGGCGCCGGCTGAGGCGCTCTCGGTTCCGAGCCCGACCGTCACCACCGGAATCCCGCTGGCCTTCAACTGCCGGGCCGCGGTCATCGGGTTGACCCCGGTGTTCGACTTGAAGTCGGAGAGGACGATCACCCGGGCCGTCCGCCGGTCGGCCTGCTCCTGCCGGTTGCGCACTTCCAGCAGCGCCGAGCCAAGCGCCGAGGCCTTCCCCTTCGGCTCCGCCTTCGCCAGGAGGTCCTCGTCCTTCGGCTCGATCAGCGACGAGTCAAACGTGTAAAACCGCGTCTCCAGTTCGGGCCCAAGCTGCTTCGAAAGCTCGCGGGCCTGCTCGATCGCCTCGGCCGCGACCGACCATCGCGTCTTGCCCCCCGCCTCGTCGCCGACCGTCATGCTGTGGCTTTTGTCGACGACGTAAATCAACGACGCCTGTTTCTTCTCCTTCGCCTTCAGCCCAATGGAAGGCTTCAAGGCCGCCATCAAGCAAAGCAAGATCGCCATCAGCCGAAGCGCCAGCGCCGTCCACCGCCATCCGCCAGTGGTCCCACGCAGCCGGCGCTGGTAGGCCCAGAGCGTCAGTCCTGTCACGGTCCCAAACGCCAGGATCAGGACCGGCCAGGAGACGATCGGGCTCACACTCACGCTGAACTCGGGGATCATGGGGCTCTCCCGCCGGCTCAATTCCTCGACATCACGGAATCTGCAAGCATTTACCAGGAAAATCTATGTATTAATTTATGACAATTTTCTACTTTGAATTCTGCATCTCCAACCTGGAATCTCCAATCTCCTTCCCGCGTCCTCAGGCCGCCGCCGGGGATGTCCCGGCCTTCGGCGCCTCCTTGTAGAAGGTATTCGCCAGGATGCTCTCGAGCGTGACGACGAGCAGGATCAGAAACATCAGGAACGGGAAGAGTTCGGTTCCGAACCGGCCGGTGTCGACGATCTCCTTGAGCTTGTCGGCGTCCTCGGCGAAGAGATAGCCGTCCTTGCCGAAGACGGCGTCGAGGTCGGACTTCTCCATCGGGTCGAACTGGCTCTCGGCGCGGGGTGGGTTGAAGCTGAATCCGAGGGTGACCGGCCGATCTCCCTCGGCGACGGCCTTGACGGTCCACTGCCCCGGGGGCTGCTGCTGAGGGGGCATCGCGATTTCGAGCAGGTCGCCGCGGCTCGGCGGCAGGGCGATGGGCGAGGGCTTCGCGTCGGGCCCGGGGCCGACCAGCGTGAAGCTCTTGTACCGGGCGGTCGGTTCGAGGTGCAGCATCACCGGCGCGCCGCCTGCCTCGAAGTTGAGGGTGTCGTCGGTCGTCCCGGCCATGTACGGGACGGTGAACCACATCATCGCCCAGAACGACCAGTTCTTGACCGGGAACTCGCTCCAGGCCTCCGGCCCGCGCGACTTCGCCGTTCGAGAAAGCGGGGTCGTCCAGAGGAAGACCCGGCCGGCCTTCGGGCCCTGGATCGTCCGTTCGAGCAGGCAGGGCGTGCCGTCGTCGTAGGAAAGCAACGTCCGGGCCCCGTCGATCGGCGGGTCCTGCTTCCGCAGCGACCAGTACCGATAAACCGGCACCTGTGCGAGCTCGGTCGCCAGATCCTGCCCGTAGCTCTCAAAGAGCGGGTGCGTCACGTCGACCACCTTGCCGATGTGCGTCTCCGACTTCCCCTCGAGCACGACGATCCGATCGAGTGCGCCGGGGAGGATCTGCCCGGCGACTGCCGTATCGTAGCTGGCCGGCTCGCAACGGCTACCGGCACCGATCACCAGCCCGCCCCCCTCGCGTACATAACCGCTCAGCGCCCCCCACGACGCCTCATCAATCGAGGCCGCGTTGAGCAGGAAAATGCAGGCGTATTCCGAGAGTGCCGTCTTGCCGGGGGCACGAAGGTCCGAGGTCTTCCGACGCTCGACCTTGTAGACCTGCGGAGCCTTCGGTGAGGGGTCCGGCATCAGTGCCGAGTCGACAAAGAAGTCGTCGACGCCGGGCCGGTCGGTGACCAGCAGCACCTTCAGCGCCGGCCGAACCGTGAACGAGAAGTACCGGCGATCGTCGTCCTCGAACGGGTCGGGGGCGCCTCTCAGCGCGATCTCGCCTCGGTGCAGCTCGCCTTCCTTGAGATTTGGCGGCGAGGGAAAGTCGACCTCCACGTCCCCCTTCGGCGGGATCTCGACGAGCTTTTCCCCCTTCTTGACGCCATCAATGAAGTACTCGACGGTCCGACGCGCCGGGGGCTGGCCGGGCGCCCCGGACGAGTTCTCGAAGTGGAGCCGAGACCGGATGGCGACCGCTTCCCCCTGGGTGACGACGCTCGACGAGGGCTCGGCCGTCACCACCGAGAGGTTCTGGATTTCCTTGGGCGTGAGTCGAAGGACGAACGTCGCCATCCGCCCTTTCTTCTCCTTTTTGAGCTTCTCCACCTTGTCGAGACCCTCGGCCGGTCCGGCGACCCAGGCCGTCTTCGCCAGATCGGTCAGGACATAGACCGCCCGCGCCGGCTTGTCGATCCCGACGATCTTGTCGTAAACCTCGCCCATCGCCACGTTGAGCGGGCGGCTCACCGAATGGATCGTCAGCTCATCGATCCGCTTGAGCGCCGCGGCCGGCGAGAGGCCGGTCGAGCCCGCCTCCGACGAGTCCACAACAAACACCTGGCTCGAATCCGGAAGCTTCTCCACGATCTCCCGGGCGCGCTCCTTGGCTTCTTCCAGCCGGGTCCTGTCGCGGTCCTTGTACTTCATGGAGAGGCTGGTGTCGAAGACCAGCCCGAGTGCCGTCGGCACCGACTGATCACCCAGCGGAACCTGCGAATAAAGCGTCGGCCGCGAGAGGGCCAGGGCCATCAGCGCAAGAATCGCCATCCGGGCGAGCAGCAGCAGCCAGTTCTTCACCCGAAGCCGCTTCTTCGACCGACGCTGCCGCTCTCGGACCAGCCGGAGCGCCGGGAAGATCACGTGCTTCGGTGTCTGACGCATGAACAGGTGCAGAATCAACGGAAGCGCTGCCAGGGCCGCGCCCGCTGCCAGACCCGCGTTGATCAACGACATCTCCATGGCCGTCCGATCCTTCCCTTTCGACGTCTCCGGCCGGCCCTCACCTCAGGCTCGCGCCTGCCGGGTCAGCAGATAGCTCATCAGCGCCTTGTCGAACGGCATGCCGGTGTGGAGCGGAACATAATCGACCCGCGTGCGGATGCAGTCGGTTCGGTACTTCGCCCGAAACTGCTCCACCTCTTCCAGGTAGTCAGCCTTGATGGCGTCCGCATCGACCTCAATGATCTCGTGCGTCTCGTTGTCCTCCAGGCGCACCATCCCCTCAAACGGAAACTGCGCCTCGGCCTCGTCGAGAATGTGAAAGACGATGATGTCGTGGCCGGCGTGCCGCAGCCGATGGATCGCGCGGAGGATCGACTCGGGTTCGCCCAGCAGGTCGCTGAAGAGCATGACCAGGCTCCGATGCCGGAGCATCCCGGCGACCTGGTGCAGGCTCGCCTCGATCTCGGTCGTCCCCTCGGGCTTCAGCTTCGCCAGCAGGGAGAGGATATTCCCAAGCTGCGACCGCTTGCTCCCAGGCGCAAGGCTCTGCGAGACCTTCCGATCGAAGGCAATCAGCCCGACCGCGTCTTGCTGGTGGATCATCATGTAACAGAGGGCCGCGGCCAGGCTGATGCTGTACTCGAACTTGGTCAGCTCCTGCCGGTAAGTGTATCCCATCGATCCCGACAAATCCATGACCAGGTAACCGGTCAGATTGGTCTCGGCCTGGAATTTCTTGATATAGAACCGGTCGGTCTTCGCGTAGACGTTCCAGTCGATGTCGGAGATGTTATCGCCGGCGGTATACTTTCGATGTTCGGAAAACTCGACCGAGAACCCGTGAAACGGGCTCGCGTGCAGCCCGGCGATGAACCCCTCGACGATGAACTTGGCGCGCAGATCGAGCCGGGCCACCTGGCGGATGACCTCGGGCTTCAGGTAGCTCTCGACGGTAACGGCCATGATCGGTCCGAGCCTTTATCGATGAGGAAGATTTCCGACCGCCCGCGCCCCGATCAGAGGATCTCACGCAAGGGAATCGCCAACCCGGGCAGGAGCGGCGTCTCGTAGACGTCGTCCGGACGAAGGACCCGCTTCCGAAAGCCGCAAGGGCCTGCCTCGTGAACGGTCGCCCGATGCCG
>DAHZZC010000595.1 GCA_027435495.1 Planctomycetales bacterium | reverse complement strand
TGTTCACGTGCCCCGAAACCGTGTACAGCTTCGGACCATAACTCTTCGGCACGCCGATCGACTTGAACCAGTCGGCCCCACGCTCGATGATGTGCGGGACGCAAAGCAGCGTCTCGACGTTGTTCACCACCGTCGGCTTGCGGAAGGCTCCCTCGATCGCCGGGAACGGCGGCTTGATTCGCGGCCAGCCCCGTTTTCCTTCCAGGCTCTCGATCAGCCCGGTCTCCTCGCCGCAGATGTACGCCCCGGCGCCCCGGTGCAGGTAGATTTCCAGGTCGAACCCGCTCCCGTAGATGTTCTTGCCGAGGTGCCCGGCCGCGCGAGCCTCGGCGATCGCTCGCTCGAGAATCCGGTAGGCATTGATGTATTCAAACCGCAAATAAATGTAGGCGACCGATGCCTTCGTGGCGAAGCAAGAGATAAGAATCCCCTCCAGGAACATGTGGGGATCTTTCTCCATGATGATCCGGTTGTTGAACGTGGCCGGCTCGCTTTCGTCGCCATTGATGCACATGAACGTTTCCTTCCGATCCTTCGGAAGGAACGTCCATTTCAGTCCGGTGGGAAAGCCGGCGCCGCCTCGGCCGCGCAGCTCGGATTCCTTGACGATGGCGACGGTCGAATCGGGATCGCTGGCAAGGGCCTTGCGCGCGGCCTGGTAGCCGCCGCGCGATTCGTAGACCCGGAGCGTATGGCTATCGGGCAGGCCCCAGTTGCGGGTCAGGACAGGTTCAAACGTGGCCACGGCCTTCAGTCCTCCCGGTCGACTCGGATCGTTCTGGCTCTTCCCACGCGGAACCGCCGGCTTGGCGGGCCCGGGGGAGATTCTCGTCTCGATCGCAGATTCCGGATTTCCTATTCCAGATCCCCGGAGAGCCCAGGGCATGCTCCAGAATCGTCCATCTGGAGTCTGGAATCCTCACCACGTATTCACGCTCAGGACGAGGCGACAACCTCATCCTTCCGTCCGGCCTTCAGCTCGTCGAGCATCGCATTGACGGTGGCCTCATCGAGCGGCCCGTAGACGCGGCCGTCGTCGGCGAGGGCGGCCGGGGCGTGATCGCAGATTCCCAGGCATTCGGCGAACTCGACGGTCAACTTGCCGTCGGGTGTCGTCTGGCCCGGCTCGATCCCGAGCCGGTGGCAGGCGTGCTCCAGCAGTTCGTCGCCGCCGCGGAGCATGCACGAGAGCGATCGGCAAACCCAGACGCGGACGTCGCCGATGGGCGCCTGCGGGAAGAACCCGTAGAAGCTCATCGTGTCGTGGACCTCGGCCGGCGTGATCTCCAGGACCTCGGCGATCTCGGCCATCGCCCGGTACGGAACGCACCGGAACCGCTCCTGCACCATGTGCAAGGCCGGCAGCGTCACCGCTCGCTTGCTCGGATAGCGCGGGAAGAGGGCACGGATCTCCTCCCTCATCGCCTCGCTCAGAAGCTTCGGTTCATTGGCCATTCTTGATGATTTCCCGTCTCTCGGGGACCGGTCGGGGTCACCCTATCAGCGATCCAGTTCCGCCGCGATGATGTTCAGACTCCCCAGCACGGCGACGATGTCGGCGATCAGGTGATCCTTGATCAGCAGTGGGAAGACCGAGAAGTGGATGAACGAGGGGGGCCGGGTTCGGACTCGCCAGCCGGACTGGGTTCCGTCGGTGACGAGATAATACCCCAGTTCGCCGTTGGGCGACTCGACGGCCGCATACACCTCGTCCACCGGGCTCTGGTGCCCTCGGTTGGGCATGATCAGCTCGAAATGCTGGATCAGGCCTTCCATGCTGTTGTAGGCGGTTAGTTTGTCAGGTAGAGGGAACTTCTCGGCGATCGGGACGTTCACCGGCCCGGTGGGAAGCTTCCGGATCGCCTGCTCGAGGATTCGGTGACTCTGGCGAAGCTCCTCCATCCGGACGATGAACCGCGCCCAACTGTCGCCCTCGGTTGTGTACGGGACGTCGAAATCCAGCTCGGGATAGCAGAGATACGGCTCGTCCTTGCGGAGGTCGTAGGTCACGCCGCTGGCCCTGGCCAGTGGGCCGGAGCAGCTATGGGCGAGGGCCTGTTCCTTCGTGAGGACGCCGATCCCGCGCACCCGGTCGAGGAAGATCCGGTTGCGAAAGAGCAGCTTGGAGACGTCGGCATAAACTTTCGGGAAGGCGTCGAGGACCTTTCGAATCCGGTCGAGCACCCGCTCGTTGAAGTCGTAAAGGACGCCGCCGATCCGGAGGTATCCGGGGTGGAACCGATATCCGGACATCTCCTCGTAGACGTCGTAGATCAGCTCGCGGAGGTTGAACGAGTAGAGGAAGGCGGTGAACGCCCCCAGGTCGAGCGCAGCGGCCCCGGTGCAGAGCAAGTGGTCGCTCATCCGGGCCAGCTCCGAGATGATCACCCGGATGTACTGGCACCTGGGTGTCAGCTCGACCTCGAGCAGCTTCTCGACCGCGTGAAACCACGCGACCTCGTTCATCGGCGGGCTGATGTAGTTTTTCCGGTCGACGATTGTGACGTACTGGTTGAACGTCAGATGCTCGCCCAGCTTCTCAAACCCCGAGTGCAGATAGCCGATGTCGGGCGTCGCCTTGACGATCCGCTCGCCGTCCAGTTCCAGGATCAGCCGGAGCGTCGTGTGCGTGGCCGGGTGCTGCGGGCCGAAGTTCAGGGTCCAGGTCGCCCGCGTGGCGTCCTGTTCCTCGGCCTCAAGATCGGTCTCGTCCAGTCCCATTCCCATCGCGGGGGCAGCCATCGTGTTTCCTTGTAATTTGTAATTGGTTAATCGTTATTGGTCATTGGTCACTCGACTCCGCCGCCACCTTTCACCGTGTTGTTTGCGGGACGGCGGCCGAGGAAAAAGGACAAATTACCAACAACAAAACCAAGAACAAAACTCAGCTCAGGTCTCGCCGCGGGTCAGTCTGGGGAAGTTGTGCCGCTCGCCGCGTCCTCGGAGCGGGTAGTCCTTGCGGAGCGGGAACGCGGCGAATCCTTCGGGCATCAGGATGCGACGAAGGTCGGGGTGTCCTTCGAAGCGAATACCGTACATGTCGAAGACCTCGCGCTCCATCCAGTCGGCGCCCGGCCAGAGCGGGTACGCCGAGGCGAGGGTTGGATCCGGATCGTTGACGCCGGTCTTGATGATGATCCGTTCGCGAGTCGTCGAGTTTTTCAGGACGTAGTGGACCTCGAACCTCGAGGCGCGGGCCGGCCCGGGATATCCGAGGTAGTCGGTCCCGCCCAGCTCGATCAGCCAGTTGAAGCCGCTCGCCTTCAGGGCGGAGAGGACCTCGAAAAGGCGGCCAGCGGGCACGTGAACCCGCAGGTTGTCGCGAAATCGCGAGGGTTTCAGGCCGCCTTCGCCCAGCACGCCGGCGATCACGGCGAGGGTCGCGGCCTGGGGATCGGTCTCGGTCTGGGTCTCGGTCGAGGATGGGGCGCCGGTGGTGCTCATCGGGACTCCTCGGGACCGAGCTGGCCGGGTCCGCCGGGGATGCGATAGCCGAACCGGTCCTCGTCGCCGCGCTCGAGGGACGTCGCGTAACCGATCGGCGCCAGCCGCTTCTCGTCGATGAACCGCTCGCGCTCGAGCAATTCGGGGAGTCCGTTTCGGCCGTTGAGCGTTCCGCCCTTCTGGATCTTTTCCTGCATGTCCATCAGCGACCGGAGAATCTGCTCGGGTCGAGGCGGGCAGCCGGGGATGTAGGCATCGATCGGGATGAACCGATCCACGCCCTGGACGACGGCATAGGTGTCGAACACGCCGCCGGTGGAGGCACAGGCCCCCATGCTGATCGACCACTTCGGCTCGGGCATCTGCATCCAGATCCGCTGTAGGACCGGGAGCATCTTCATCGTCACCCGGCCGGCGACGATCAAGAGGTCGCACTGGCGGGGGCTGAATCGCATCACCTCGGCGCCGAAGCGGGCGATGTCGAACCGGCTGGCGCCGACGGCCATCAACTCGATCCCGCAGCAGGCCGTGGCGAACGGCATTGGCCAGAGCGAGTATTTTCGGCAATAGTTGACGACCGCGTCGATGGTGGTGATCAGGGTGTTTTCGGGCATTTCCAGCTTGCCGGCCGGCTCGACCGACAGCGAGGTCCCGACCCCGGGTGCCGGCCGACGCGGGACGGCTGTCGGGTCGCTTCCCACTCCTACCGCCATTCGAAGACCCCTTTCCGCCAGGCGTATGCGAACGCGCCGGCCAGGATCATGATGAAAACGAAGATCTCCCAGAAAACCAGATCGCGGAAGAGCGCCGGGATTCCCGCCAGGAAGGCCCCGGTGGGAGCCACCGCGACATCGAGGCTCCACTGTCCCACCGCCCAGGGGTAGAGGAACAGAAGCTCGACGTCGAACAGGAGGAAGACGATCGCGACCAGATAAAACCGGACGTCGAACCGCTGGCGGGCGTCGCCTATCGGATCCATCCCCGACTCGTACGGCATCTGCTTCACCCGGGTCGTCTTCTTCGGGTTCAGCAGCCAACTGGCGCTGAGGATGATCATGCTCGACCCGACGCCGATCGCGAGGATCAGGAACACGAAGATCGGCGTGTATTCCGTTCCCATCGGTCGTACCACCTCGGGGGCCGTCGCCCGACTTCGTGAATCGTTTCACGAACTTGGGCCAAAAAAAAAGCGGTCGCGGGCGCCGGGAGCTCCGGCGCGATCGGGACGATCCCGATCGGGTTGTCTTCTTCTGGATGCGGGAGGGCGGGCGAGTCTCGGCTCGCGTGGGTCGGTTGGGGCCATCGGCCTGTGTCGGGGCTCTTACCGACCGCGAGCCTTATTGTAAGGAACGGAAGTCCCGCGTCAACGAGCTACTGATTTCTCTTCCGTTTGGGGGTCGGCTGGGATTCAGGGTCGGTCGAGATTGGTGGTGGAGGGTCGGCGGGAGGGCGGTGTGGGGCCGAGGCCGCGGGCGGTTGGTGAGGAGGGGTTGGCGCCGGGGCGGTCGAGGGCGCGGGATCGGTTCAAGACGTCTCTGGGTGAGGAGTTACGGCGTAGGAATCCGGGCGAGGAATCCGAGTGGCCGGAGGTCGCGGGGATGGGCGGTGGTCCGAGGTCGTTGGTGGGTTGGGGTCGGAAGCGGCGTACGCGATTGGAGCGGCCGGTGCCTTCGGAGGCGTCGAGGGAGGCTTCGGTTTCGGCGGTCCGCCGCGCGGCGGAGCCGCGGCCGGAGAGGCCGAGCGAGGTCTGTCGGCGTGCGGTCTGGTATTGTCGCCAGAGGCGGGCGCGGATCTCGGGGTCGCGTTCGGAAGAGTATTCGAAGTAGAAGTCGGAAACCTGGCGCTGGGATTGTTCGAAGGTTTCGGTGGTTCGGGCGTTGGGGGTGTATTGCCGGGGGGATCGGCCGCGGACCTGGTAGTCGGGATCGACGGACGATCGGTAGTACGGCAGGCCGATGCCCGATCGGTCGCTGAGGTTTCGTCCTGGGCCCTGCATGGTCCCGCCGCGGGCGCCTTCGAGATAGTCTTCGAACCGGTTGGCGCTTCGGATGCCTTCGCGGGAGTTGAGGGTACCGACGGGGCCGCCGCCTTCGGGGCCGCCGCCTGGGGTGATGGGGTTGGCGTAGGGGGTGTACTGGTTGTTGTACGGCCAGAACGGGTCGGCGCTGAAACCGTTCTGGGCGTGCGCCGCGGCCGAGGTTGCCGCCATGACGACCGCCGCCAGGATCGACGAACCGAGCCCGCCCGTGCCTCGCGTCCTCGACATGACGTCCCCCTCCCGATTTTTCGGCCGATCTGCGGACGAATGTCCGGCCGCGGACCCCTGATGGTGATCTCATCCCTGAGCAGGAAACGGCGCGCCGGATGCGCGCACTTTCTTCACTATACCCGAGAAAGATCGGCCGCGGCCATGGGTTCACGACGGTCGATCGCGGGATGGGTGCCGCTCGGGCCGATGATTGCGGCGGCTGTGTGGGTTGTTGCCATTTTTGCGGCTGGTCGGCGGTTTTTCCGGCGGGCTTACTGGTGTGATATCGACTGGACTCTGCGGGTTGAAGTTGGCCTGGGTTGTCGCGGGTATGCGACGCTGGGCAGGTCTGTTTCCATCTCGGATCGGACGCTCGGAGCCCCTCCCCGTTGACCCGACCGGTGGGAAACGGAAATGGCCCTGGACCTCAAATCCTGCCGAGTGGAATCCGTCCGAGGATCGGTTATGATGGGAGGATTGCGGAGGCGGTCGTCCGGGGATTCCCATCGACGCGACGCGACCGGGATGATCGCGACGGGTCCGGCATCGGAGGGGGT
>DAHZZC010000594.1 GCA_027435495.1 Planctomycetales bacterium | reverse complement strand
CATCGGCGATCGCCTGGGAGTCGGGACGTCGTCGAATCGGCGGGCTACTGGCCGGACTGGGCACACTGCTGAAGATCGGCCCGGCGGTGATCGTGATGGTCGAGGCGCCCGGCGACCTGGCGCGATCGCCGCGGGTTCGCGGGCTGCTCGTCTTCGCCTCGACAATGGTCGTGGGGACGGCCCTCTGGCTCGCGACCGGAACCCCGAAGGGCGTGGCCGGGTCGCTCTCTTACCAGATCGGTCGCGGACTGGAATACGGGAGTCTTTACTCGGGACTTCAGATGCTCGCCGCGAAGGCGAGTGGCGAGGCGATCCAGATCGTCCGCGATCGGGCGGCCTGGGCCTCGGTCACGCCCTGGACTCCTCGTCTGCTCCCAGGCGTCCTGCCCATTCAGGCCGCGGCCGTTCTCTGGGTCGCGATCGTCCACGCGAGGCGGGGAGCCAGGGAGGGCGTTCGATACAGCGGCGCGGCCATCCTGGCGTTCATCGTCGCGGGCAAGGTCTTCTCTCCGCAGTTCCTGATCTGGCTCTTACCCTTCATCGCCGCGATGGAAGACCCAGCCGCCCGACGAAGCTTCCTCCTGCTGACAGCCGGAACCGCGGCGACGCTGATCGTCCCCGCGATGGCCGGGACATTCCCGAGGGACAGCCTCATTTTGATCCTCGCCAGCAACCTCAAAAATGCGATCTTCCTGGCGATGCTGGGCGTGCTCGTGCTGGGGCCGCCCACGGAGCGATCCGATTGAGGACGAAGGAATCACCGGAGGGCCTGAGCCGTCATCACCAGGAGAATTCCCGAGTGGACGAACCAGGCCACGGCACGGATGGCGTTGGTGCGTACCAGGGCCCGATGCGGGGCCGGGTCAAATCCCTCGGCGAGCCGGTTGTGAAGCGGGACCGAGAGCGAGGCCGTCACCACCCAGGTCACCAGCGCGGCGATCAGGCCGGAACCGGCCAGCCATCGATTCGAGCCGGACGGGGGCCAGACCGTCAGCCAGCCACTTGCGAGCAGTTCGACGACCATCGGCACGGCCACAACCGGCGTGATCAACCGGACGTGCTGCTCGTGGTATCGTCGAAAAGCCGAGGGCTCCACGCGATCGAAGAGCGGGTAATGCACCCGGTGGACAACGGCGATGGCGCCGGTCATGTAAAGGGTCGAGGCCAGCGCGGCCAGCAGGGGAAGGTTGTTCGCCATCGATCGAGGTCCTCGGTGGGCGTGGGGGTCGCTTCGGCGGACGATTCTCCGGTATGATAGCTGCATGTCCAGAGGCGGGATTCTTCCCGGGCGGGCGTGAGGCCAGGTCCGGGCATTCCATTGTGGCCAGGGGGATTGCGGGACGAACCATGGCGATCGCTTCACGCGCAGAGCCGTCGCGACGGGGCGAGGGGTCGCCCTCTCGCGTGGTGATCGAGGGGGTCCGGCCCGAGATCGACGCCGGCCGGTTTCCGATCAAGCGGACCGTGGGCGAGGAGGTCACTGTCTCGGCGGACATTTTCGCCGAGGGTCACGACATGCTCGCCTCGGTCGTGAAGCACCGGGCGGCCGGGTCGGATCGATGGTCCGAGGTCGCGATGCTCGCCAAGGGCAATGACCGGTGGAGCGCGACCTTCCGCGTTCCGGCGATCGGGCGGCACGAGTACACGGTCGAGGCCTGGATTGACCGCTTCGGGACCTGGCTCCGCGACCTTTCGAAGAAGGTCGACGCCGGGCAGGACGTCGCCAGCGAGCTTCTCGAAGGAGCCGAACTGGTCCGACAGGCAGCCGAGCGTGCAGGCGGTCCGGAGGGAGACTGGCTCCGACGTCGTACCGAGATGCTCCGCGAGGGCGATCAGGCCGCGCGGGTGGCCGCCGCCCGTGATCCGCAGCTTGCCGCCGCGATGGCCCATTACCCCGACCGAGACGGCAGCCGGACTTATGAACGTGTTCTCGGGATCGTCGTGGAGCGCGAGCGAGCCCGATACGGCGCCTGGTACGAGATGTTCCCTCGATCGGCCTCAACCGAGCCGGGCAAGCATGGGTCGTTCCGCGACGTCGAGGCGCTCCTCCCGTATGTCGCCTCGATGGGCTTCGATGTCCTGTACCTTCCTCCGATCCACCCGATCGGCAAGAGCTTCCGCAAGGGTCCGAACAACACCCTCCACGCCGGGGCGAACGATCCGGGAAGTCCCTGGGGCATCGGCTCCGACGAGGGCGGCCACAAGGCGATCCACCCTCAGCTTGGCACCTTCGACGATTTCGAGAGGCTCATCGGCGCAGCCGGCAAGCTTGGGATCGAGATCGCGATGGATATCGCCTTCCAGGCGTCGCCCGATCATCCCTATGTCCGCGAACATCCCGAGTGGTTTCGCCACCGGCCCGACGGCACCATCAAGTACGCCGAGAATCCACCGAAGAAATATCAGGACATCTATCCGATCGACTTCGAATCGAGCGACTGGCGCGCCCTCTGGAACGAGCTGCGCGACGTCTTTCTCTTCTGGGTCGACCGGGGTATCAAGATCTTCCGCGTGGATAACCCGCACACGAAGCCCTTCCCGTTCTGGGACTGGGTGATTGCCGAGGTCCAGGCACGCGATCCGGAGGTCATCTTCCTTTCCGAGGCCTTCACCCGGCCCAAGGTGATGCGACGGCTGGCGAAGGGCGGATACACGCAATCCTATTCGTATTTCACCTGGCGGAATACGAAGCAGGAGTTGATCGAATACTTCACCGAGCTGACACAGACGGAATCGGCCGAGTACATGAGGCCGAACCTCTTCGCCAACACCCCCGACATTCTCCCCGAGTACTTGCAGTACGGCGGACGGGCGGCGTTCCAGGTTCGGGCCGTTCTCGCGGCGACGCTTGGGGCGACCTACGGGATTTACGGGCCGCCGTTCGAGCTTTGCGTCGGGCAGGCCGTCCGGCACGGGTCGGAGGAGTATCGGGACTCTGAGAAGTACCAGGTAAGCCACTGGAACCGTGATGATCCGGCAAGCCTGCGCGAGTACATCGCCCGGCTCAATACGATCCGTCGTGAGAACCCCGCGCTGCATCACGACCGCAATTTGCAGTTCTTCCCGAGCGACAACGACCAGATCCTCTTCTACGGCAAGATAACGCCCGACCTCTCGAACATCGTTCTCGTGGCGGTGAACCTGGATCCGCACCATGTCCAGTCGGGATGGGTCCGGCTCCCGCTCTCGGAGCTGGGTCTGCCCACCGAGCATGGTGAATCGTTCCAGGTTCACGACCTGATCGGGGACGCCCGATACCTCTGGCATGGTGAGTCGAACTTCGTCCTCCTCGACCCCGCCGCCAGCCCCGCCCAGGTTTTCCGGGTGCGCCGGAAGATCAAGTCGGAGCGCGATTTCGACTACTACTCCTGAGGACGAACCGACGGCCGAAGCGGAGCCATCGACCATGACGGTACTGCGCGCGGAACGGGGCGACGACGGATGGCTCGCGGGGAGCCTGCGCGAGGCACTCGAACGTCAGGGCCTGCCGGCCTTCCTCGCCCGGCAGCGCTGGTATGCCGCCAAGGCCCGCGAGCTGGAGACGATCCGAGTCGCCGACGCCATCGCGCCCCTGGGATTTCCGGAGGGGACGGTCTTTCTGCTCGTCGAGGCTCGCTATCGCGATGGGCACATCGACACCTATTTCCTTCCCGTCCGGATCGCCGCCGGTGCCGAGGTAGACCGGCTCGCCCGCGAGGCCCCCGCGCGGGTCATCGCGCGGATCGAGAGTCCGCGCGGCCCGGCCCGACTCCTCTACGATGGGATGGCCGACCCGAAGGTTTGCCGGGCCATACTCGAAGCGATCGCCGAGGGCCGCGTGATGCGGAGTGCCTCGGGCGAGGTCCGGGCGATTCGGACCGGGCCATTCGACGAGGCGAGGGGACCGGCCGACGCCCCGATGGAGGTCATCCTCGGCAAGGCCGAGCAGAGCAACACGGCCGTCATGTTCGATCATCGCCTCATTTTAAAGGCGTTCCGCCGGGTCGAGCCGGGGATCAACCCCGATTTCGAGATTGGACGGTTCCTCGGCGAGCGGACGAGCTTTGACCGCGTCCCGAAGATCGCCGGCGCCCTCGAACTGCACCGCAAGAAGGGCGAGCCGACCACGCTCGCGATCCTCCAGCAGCTCGTCCCCAACCAGGGGAACGGCTGGGAACATGCCTTGCACGAACTTCAAGGGTATTTCGAGCGGGTCTCCCGGCTCCAGCAGGCCACTCATCTTTCGGGCGATGGGCGATCGTACCTCGAACTGGCCAGCGTGGAGCCGCCGCCGAAGGTCCGGGAATGGATCGGCCGCTATCTCGGCTCGGCGGCACTCCTCGGCCGGCGGACGGCCGAGCTCCACCGCGCCCTGGCGAGCGACCCGACGGATCCCGCCTTCGCTCCGGAGCCGATCACCCGAGACGACCTCGACAGCCTGCGGAAGCAGGTTGAGGACGAGCTGGACCGGGCGCTCGAGACGCTCAGGTCCCGACTCGACGTACTCCCGGAGAACGCCGGGAAAGCGGCCCGGACAGTGCTGGAGAGGTCCGTCGGCCTGCGCGACCGGCTCCGGGGCCTCGCCGGGATGAAGGCGAAGGTGGTCAAGACGCGAGTCCACGGCGACTACCACCTCGGGCAGGTCCTTTGCTCGGAGGATGACTTCTACATCCTCGATTTCGAGGGAGAGCCCGCCCGGAGCGTGGAGGAGCGTCGCGAGAAGAGGTCGCCGATCAAGGACGTCGTCGGGATGCTCCGATCGTTCGACTACGCGGCCCATGCCGCGCTTTTCGAGTACGCGAAGGCTCACCCCGATGACCTCGCCCGCCTCGAACCCTGGGCCCGGACCTGGCGAGACTGGACCTCGGCCGCCTTCTGGCGAGCGTACCGCGATTCGTCAGGTCATGCGCCCTATCTCCCCACGGATGCCGACTCGCTCGCGCTTCTGCTCGAAGCTTACACGCTTGACAAGATTTTGTATGAACTCCTCTATGAGTTGAATAATCGACCGGACTGGGTGGGCATCCCGCTGCAAGGGATCGCCGCGTTGATCGAGCCGGGGGCCTCGCCGGGCGGGCCGGCCCAGGCGAAGGCCGGGCCGGGTCCGTCGGAGGATGGAGCGATCGCCGGGTCGGGCCTCGGCGATTTCGACCTTTACCTGCTGGCCGAGGGGACGCACTATCGATCGTGGGAGAAGCTGGGCGCCCATCCAGCCGATCGCGACGGAACGCTCGGGTATTCCTTTGCGGTCTGGGCGCCGAATGCGGGGTCGGTCTCGGTGATCGGCGACTTCAACGACTGGAACCCCGTCGCCGACCCGATGCAGCACCGAGGCGACGGTGGGCTCTGGGAGCGGTTCATCCCGGGCGTCGAGCCGGGCGCCTGCTACAAGTACGCGATCCATCCAAAGGACGGCGGCAAGCGGCTCGACAAGGCCGATCCCTACGCCTTCTACTCCGAGCTTCGCCCAGGCCGGGCCTCGAAAACGTGGGACCTCGCGCGGTACGAGTGGGGCGATTGCGACTGGATGGCCGCGCGCGAGGATCGACAATCACCGGGCGCACCGATCTCAATCTATGAGGTCCACCTCGGCTCTTGGATGCGAGTCCCGGAAGAGAACAACCGATGGCTGACCTACCGCGAGGTGGCGCCGAGGCTCGCCGAATACGCACACGAGATGGGATTCACGCACGTCGAGCTGATGCCGGTCGCCGAGCATCCGTTCGACGGGTCGTGGGGCTACGAGGTGACGGGCTACTACGCCCCAACCAGCCGGTTCGGCACGCCGGATGATTTCCGATTCCTGGTCGACACGCTGCATCAGCGGGGGATCGGCGTCCTGCTCGACTGGGTCCCTGCGCACTTTCCGGACGACCCGCACGGACTGGCGACCTTCGACGGCTCGCCGCTCTACGAGCACCCCGACCCTCGCCGCGGTTTCCAGAAAGACTGGAACACGTATATCTTTAACCACGGCCAGCCGCAGGTTGCCAACTTCCTGATCAGCAACGTGCTCTACTGGCTGCACGTCCATCATATCGACGGACTCCGGGTTGACGCGGTCGCATCGATGCTTTACCTCGACTATTCGAGGAAGGCAGGCGAGTGGGTGCCGAACGAGTTCGGCGGGCGGGAAAACCTGGAATCGATCGCGTTTTTCCGACGGCTGAACGAACGGGTGGATATCGAGGTCCCGGGCGCCCTGATGATCGCCGAGGAGTCGACGTCCTGGCCGATGGTCTCTCGGCCGACGGGCGTTGGCGGGCTCGGGTTCGACATGAAATGGGACCTGGGCTGGATGCACGACACGCTCGACTACCTCGCCGACGATCCCGTCTTCCGCAAGTACCACCACGAAAAGTTGACGTTTCGCGGGGTTTACGCCTTCAACGAGAACTTCGTGTTGCCGCTCTCGCACGATGAGGTCGTGCATGGCAAGGGTTCGCTGCTGGACAAAATGCCGGGTGACATCTGGCAGAAGTTCGCGAACCTGCGGCTGCTCTTCGGCTGGATGCACGCGCAGCCGGGGAAGAAGCTGATCTTCATGGGCGACGAACTGGGTCAGGCAAGGGAGTGGGATCACGACGGCAGTCTCGACTGGCACCTGCTCGACCACCCGATGCATCAGGGCCTTCGGCGATGGGTCCGCGACCTGAACACGACCTACCGGGGCGAGGCCGCCCTGCACCGGCTGGATTTCCGCCCCGAGGGTTTTGTCTGGGCCGATGTTCACGACTCGGAACAGAGTGTGATCAGCCTCTTCCGGAAGGGTCCGGAGCCCGACCAGATCGTTTTGATCGCCTGCAACTTCACGCCGATCCCTCGGCCGAATTATCGGATCGGCGTCCTCAGGGCGGGGCACTGGCAGGAAATTCTGAACTCCGACGCCACGCTTTACGGCGGGAGCGGACAGGGGAACATCGGCGGCGTTTACACCACGCCGGTCGGCTGGCACGGGCATTTCCAGTCACTGAACCTGGTCTTGCCGCCGCTGGGGATGATCGCGTTGAAGTGGGCCGGCCGCCGGGGTTAGATCGCCTGGAGGAGAAGTTCAGCCGTCGACATCGCGATCCCAGAGGGGATGGGCCGTCGTATCGAGGTCCGCGAGGAGAAACCTGCCGTCGCTCGCGGCCCGGGTGGATGTGCTCGAAACATAACCGGCGATCGCCCGGCCGTCGAGCGGCGGGTTGACCTCGTCCGGGTGCTCATGCCTTGGTCGAACCGGCTGCTCGGGCTCATCGGCTCCAAGCGTAGAGACGGCAATCATGATCAGAACGATCGTCAAGAGTATCCTGAAGGTCGGTTCGAACGTTTCCATTTTCCCCCTCCCTGCCGCGAGCCGGGAAACGCGGACTGATGGATCGTCTCGGTAGAGGATTCGGTCCGTCGGGCCAATTATTTGGATCGAACGCGGAGGCATCCGAGTTTACGGGACGTTCCTCTCTTTCCTGACGAAGCCGAGAGGAAATCGATGAAATCGAAGCTGACCCTCGGCGCCCTTCCAGAAAGCCACGCGACGCGATTCCGTGTCTGGGCGCCGACAACCGAACGGGTGGAAGTCGTCGCCTGGGGCACGGGGGCGCCGGAACATGTGTTTGTTTTGAGGCGATCGGCCGATGGGACATTCGCGGGCACGTCAACAGACTTCCGGCCAGGCGACCGCTACGGATATCGGCTCGACGGCGAGGGCCCCTACCCCGATCCGGCCTCGCGATTCCAGCCCGAGGGCGTGCGCGGTCCCTCCGAGATCATCGATCCGTCGGCCTTCGCCTGGACGGATAAAGGTTGGGCCGGGATCACTCGCGACGATCTGATTGTCTACGAATTGCACGTCGGGACATTCACGCCCGAGGGGACCTTCGCGGGCGCCACGGAGCGACTGCCCGAACTGGCCCGGCTGGGCGTCACAGCGATCGAACTGATGCCGGTCGGCGACTTTCCCGGGCGGTGGAACTGGGGATACGACGGAGTTTCGCTGTTTGCACCGGCGCGGTGCTACGGCCGCCCCGACGACCTGCGTCGGCTGGTCGATCGGGCCCATTCGCTCGGGATGGCCGTGCTCCTCGACGTGGTTTACAACCACTTCGGCCCCGACGGCTGCTCGCTGATGCGGTTCAGTCCGTCGTATCTCTCGGATTCACACCGGACGCCCTGGGGACCAGCAGTGAATCTCGACGGGCCGGATAGCCCGAGGGTCCGGGCGTTCTTCATCGAGAACGCGCTGCACTGGATTCACGAGTACCACATCGACGGCCTTCGGCTCGACGCGACCCACGCGATGATCGACGAGGGCCCGCGCCACTTCCTGGCCGAGCTTTCCGCGACGGTCCGCGAGCAGGTCTCCCATCGGTCGATTCACCTGATCGCCGAGGACCACCGTAACCTGTCGTCGATGCTTCAGCCCGAATTCGATGGAGGATGGGGGCTCGATGGCCTCTGGTCGGACGACTTTCACCACCAGCTTCGTCGCCTGCTGACCGGCGACGACGACGGCGTTTATCGCGACTTCGCCGGGTCGACCGCCGACCTCGCCACCACGATCGAGCGCGGATGGTTTTACACCGGGCAGTTTTCCATTCACCGGGGCAAGCCGCGCGGGACGGATCCATCCGGCCTACCCCTTCAAAGCCTGGTCTTCTGCATTCAGAATCACGATCGGATCGGCAACCGGGCGATGGGCGATCGGCTGAATCATCGGGTCGATCCGGCGACCTATCGCGCGGCCTCGACGCTCCTGTTGCTCGCGCCCGAGACGCCGCTCCTTTTCATGGGGCAGGAATGGGCGGCCTCGTCGCCGTTTCTGTACTTCACCGATCATGAGCCGGAACTCGGGCGCAGGGTGCGCGAGGGGCGGCACCGCGATTTCCGGACGTACCGGGCCTTCCAGGCGCCGGGGGCGCCCGACCGCATCCCCGATCCGCAGGCCGAGTCGACGTTCGTGTCATCTCGGCTGGACTGGTCGGAGATTGCGCACAAGTCGCACGCCTCGATCTGGCGGCTCCATCGCGATGGGATCGCCCTCCGGCGCTCGGAGCCGGTCCTTCGCGCGTTCGATTGGTGTTCGTTCCGGGCGGTGGCGCCGGATGAGGACTCGATCGTGCTGCGATACGACCACGATCGCGATCTCGTGATCGTCGCGTGCCGGCTGCGCGGATGCGGCCCGGTGATCGTGCCCGACGGCCTGATCGGCGAGGTGCGGGACGTGGTGCCCGAGGCGATTTGGACCACCGAGGATGAGGACTATACCTCCGACCCCTGCCCTGCGGAGGTCGAATTTCTGGCGCAACGTCTGACCGTTCGATTCTTGCGGCCGGGGGCGCTGGTGCTCGCGTTCCGGTCGGCTGGATCCGGGGGAGACACACAATCACAACCAATTTCGCACTTGTATTCCCGTTGACATTTATAGGAAAGCCCGCTCCAGGTTCCGGGGCCGGATCGGTCCATCCTGTTGCAGGAGCCGGCTTCAGCCGGCGATCCGAGCGGCACCTTTGGCTTCGTCCGGGTCGGGAGCTGGAGCTCCCTCCTACAGGGGCTGCGCCCTATCCCTCAGCAGTCCATCTTGTTGCAGGAGCCGGCTTCAGCCGGCGATCCGAGCGGCACCTTGGGCTTCGTCCGGGTCGGGAGCTGGAGCTCCCTCCTACAGGGGCTGCGCCCTATCCCTAAGGCGACCGGGCGATGGAATTCTACCGGCTGTTCGGGATAGACTGGCTCCTCGGTGAAGTAGGAGATTTGGTGATCATCGGGACTCGTCACGGAGGTACAGCAT
>DAHZZC010000593.1 GCA_027435495.1 Planctomycetales bacterium | reverse complement strand
AAATCGGCCAGATGGTCGAGGACGGACTTCTTCCTGTCGGCTACGTCGGCGGATACCGGAGTCACCACACCTTCGGTGCGAATTTTCTCTTCGCGGACGGCTCTGTCCGGTTCCTCCGCGATACGATCGACACGGTTGTCTACCGGAAGCTCGGCCATCGAGCCGACGGAGAAATCGTGGGCGACGATCAATATTGAGCGACGGTCATTCGGATTCGTCGTCAGCTGGCGAGAGTTCGCGCTCGATCCGGAATTGCATCTGGCCGAGCTCGTCACCGACATACTCGCCCTGGGGCCAGGGCCAGTCGACGGTGTCGTCGCGGAAGCGGGGGATGATGTGCCAGTGCAGGTGATCGATGGTCTGGCCAGCGGCCATGCCATTATTGACGATCAGGTTGAGCCCATCGGCCCCGGTCGCGGCGCGGACGGCCCGGCAGAGGCGTGGGAGGAGAGAGGCGAGATGCGCTGAGAGTTCGTCGGGAAGGTCGGCCAGGTGGGGATGATGCGCCTTCGGCAAGATCAAGACATGACCAGGATTGACCGGATGGATGTCGAGGAAGGCGACCGCGTGGTAGGTCTCGAGGACCTTCGCGGCGGGGATGTGTCCGTGGACGATCTTGCAGAAGAGGCAGTGCGGGTCGAGGGCCGGGTCGGGCTGGCTCATGGCGAACAGACTCCCGGGTCAACCGACCCCGCCGCACTGCTCCATCACCGAATCGAGTTGGGACGATTTACTGTCCCGAGGCGACGACTGCGGGTCGAGCCGCCGGCGTCTTGATGGCCTCGTTCTCGCCGAGGAGGGCGATGACCGCCATTGGGGCCGCATCACCCTGGCGAACCCGGGCGAGTTTGTAGATTCGGGTGTACCCGCCCGATCGGCCCTGGTACCGGGGACCGATTTCGTGGAAGAGCTTGTAGGCGATGTCCTTGCGTGTCAGAACAGCCAGGCACCGGCGGAAGCGGGCGGTGTTCCAGCCGCCGCGGGCCATTGTGATCAGTTTTTCGGTATACGGCTGGAGTTCCTTGGCTTTGGCCAGGGTTGTCCGGATCTTGCCGTGCTCCAGTAGCGCGGTGGCCAGGTTACGCAGGAGCATCCGACGATGCGAGGGTGAGCGCTTGAATTTCCGGCCGGCTTTTTGGTGGCGCATGGTTCGCGATTGGGCTCGAAGGTCGTCGATATTCCGTCGGACGGCCGGAAGGAACCGAAACCGTCCCGGCCGGGTTTGTCACGGTTTGGTCGGGACGTCCATCCCGAGATCGAGGCCGATCTCGAGCAGCTTGGCGCGGACCTCCTTGAGGGTCGTCTCGCCGAAGTTGCGGACGTTGAGGAGTTGCTCCTCGTTTTTGCTGACGAGGTGGCGAACGGTGGTGATCCCCTCGCTCTCCAGGCAGTTGGTGGCCCGGACGGAGAGTTCCAGTTCGGCCAGGCTCATGTCGAGTTTGCGTTCGGTCTCGGCGTCGACCGGGATGTGCGACAGGCCATCGCCACCGCCGGCTTCGGCCGGGAAACCTGGCCCAGGTTCGTTGTACTGAACGAACGGGTTCAGGTGTTTGCGGAGGATTTTGGCGGCTTCGACGAGGGCCATTTCGGGCCCGAGGACGCCGGTGGTCCAGATTCGGAGGATTAGCTTGTCGTAGTTGGTCCGCTGACCGACGCGCGTATTTTCGACGTGGTACTCCACGCGATGCACGGGGCTGAAGCTGGCATCGATTGGGATGATGCCGATCTCCAGGTCGTCGATATGTCCCTCGGCGGCGGTACGATAGCCCCGGCCGTTCTCGACGGTCATCTCGAGGTGGAAAGGGACGTCATCGGTGAGGGTGCAGAGGATGTGGTCGGGGTTGATGACCTCGACCGACTCGTCGTGGAGGATGTCGGCCGCGGTGACGACCCCGCGCCGGTCGCGATCAATCCGGAGCGTCTTGGGAGACTCGGAGTGATTTTTCACGACCAGGAGCTTGATGTTGAGCACCAGGTCGGTGATATCGTCGACCATTCCGGGGATCGAGGAGAACTCGTGCTGGACGCCGAGGATCTTGATCCGGGTGATCGCGCTCCCCTCGAGGCTGGAGAGCAGGATCCGGCGGAGGCTATTGCCAACGGTATGGCCGAAGCCGCGTTCGAACGGCTCGACGTGAAACTCGCCGAACGTGTCGGTCAGGGTCTCGCGATCGCAGATGACCCGGCTGGGCAGTTCGAGCCCTCGCCATCGAATACGCATCGAAATCTTCCCCCATCGCGGTCCCGGGACCGTTGGTAGCCAGGGCTCCGCCGGGCCGGGCGGCCGGGCCGTCCTGGACTCAGCGGCTCAACAACTCGATGATCAACTGTGGCCGGACCGGGAGGCCCACGTCCCCAGCGGTTGGCAACCGGGAGACGCGTCCCTCGGGTGGCTCGGTGCTGAGCCGGTCGAGCCATTCGGGGACCGGAGGTCCGCCGCCGGTGGCGAGGTTCTCGGTCGGCATCCGACGGGAATGCTCTCGGTCCTTGACCGCGATCTGGTCGCCGGGCCGGACCAGGTAGCTCGGGATGTCCAGCTTCCGTCCGTTGACCGTGATGTGGCCGTGGGTAATGAGCTGGCGTGCCTGGGGGCGGCTCATCGCGAATCCCAGCCGGGTCACCACGTTATCCAGCCGGCGCTCCAGGAGCGACATCAGCGCGTCACCGGTGTTGCCGGTTCGGCGCGAGGCCTCGTCGTAGTATTTCCGGAATTGGCGTTCGAAGATTCCGTAATACCGCTTCACCTTCTGCTTTTCCCGCAGGCGGATGGCATACTCGCTGGCCTTCCCGCGGCGGAACTGGTGCATTCCCGGCACGCCTTCGCGACGGTCCACGGCGCACTTTGGGGTATCGCACCGCGTCCCCTTCAGAAACAGTTTCGTGCCCTCGCGACGGCACAATCGACAGACCGGTCCAACATGACGTCCCATGGCGGTTCGAAAAATCCTCGGTCAGTGAAAAGGCAAGATCCCTCACCACAGAGAGACATTGACACAGAGGAAAAAACCGAGAGATCTCTCAAGGACGATCCCAACGGTAGACCGCTTCGGATCGGGCTCTGGTCTCTGGGCCTCTGTGGAGAAATCGCTTCAGACGCGACGCTTCTTCGGTGGGCGACAGCCGTTGTGGGGCAGGGGGGTGACGTCCTCGATC
Organism: Planctomycetales bacterium; assembly: GCA_027435495.1. Lineage (GTDB taxonomy): Bacteria > Planctomycetota > Planctomycetia > Isosphaerales > Isosphaeraceae > JAKAUH01. The sequence continues at coordinate 780 of DAHZZC010000593.1, read as the reverse complement.
GCCTTGATGGAGAGGCCCGACGCCTGAATCGCGGTGATGGCGCTTTCGCGACCGGAGCCGGGGCCCTTGACCTTGACCTCGACCTCCTTCACACCGTACTTCGAGGCGGTCGCCGCCGCGGTCTCGGCCGCACGCTGCGCCGCGAACGGCGTGCTCTTGCGGCTCCCCTTGAAACCGACCGTGCCGGACGAGGCCCAGCAAAGGGCGTCGCCGTTGGGATCGGTGATGGTCACGGTCGTATTGTTGAACGTCGCCTTGATGTGGACCACTGCCCGGCTGACGTTGCGTCGCGTCTTTCGCTTCTTGGCCTTCGCCACGATACCCTCGCTCCTGATCGACCCGGACCCGTCCCGGTCCCCATCCGATAATCCGATCCCGATGACGCCCGCCCGCGTCGCCATCGATCACCCGCGAGGCGGAACGAGCCGGCCCGATCGGACCGGCTCCCGAGTCCCCGCACCTGATCCATCTCGGCCCGACGGGACCGAATTAGCGCATCTCCTTGACACCCTTCTTGCCGGCGACCGTCTTGCGGGGGCCCTTGCGGGTCCGCGCATTGGTCCGGGTCCGCTGGCCGCGGACCGGCAATCCCTTGCGGTGCCGGAGCCCGCGATAACAACCGATGTCGCGCAACCGCGCGATATTTTGCTGAATCTGCCGGCGGAGCTGCCCTTCCACCGTGAAGTCGTCGTCATTGTCGAGGATCGTCGCCAGCTTGGCCAGATCGTCCTCGGACAGTTCGCGTGCACGTTTGTCGCGATCGATCCCGGTCCGCTCGCA
>DAHZZC010000592.1 GCA_027435495.1 Planctomycetales bacterium | reverse complement strand
TCGGGATCGACGTTCTTCTCCCAGTCGAGCTGCTCGACCAGGTAGTCGAGGTCGTGGTGGTATTGCTCGGGGACGTCCTTGACCAGCAACTCCCAGGGAACGCGGCGGCCCTCGACCATCGACTGGTACATCCCGAAGACGTCCGAGCCCCTCTGCGGCTCGTAGGTCACCAGCGACCCGGGGGCGTGCAAAACGTCGGGCGGCACGAGCCAGCCGGTTCCCGGCTTGAGACGATAGGCCTTCGAGAGGTCCAAAATTCCATTATCGCCCTGGTTCCAGCGCTCGAGGCAGCCGCGCAGCTCGTCCTTCGACGTCCCCGGTTCCAGGCCGAAGAAGGTGTACGGGAAGTTGTTCCCGGTCCAGTTAAGCTGGGGCGGGAAATAATAGCTCTCCGGCTTCCCCTCGCGGCCGAGCTTTTGAGCCTGCTCCTGGCTCTGGTGCATGTGGTGGGGGATCGGGCCGAGGTTGTCGAAGAACTTGCTATAGACCGGCCACCGCTTGTACGTGTCCCAGAGCTTCTGGCCGATCATCTCTGGGCCGTTGTCGGCGATTGCGTCGGCGAGGGTGAATCGGCCGCCGTCGTGAACGACGTAGCTGAGTCCCTCGTCCGGCGGTGCGCCCTCGTTGGCGGCTGGCGTTGTGGAGGCGAACCACCGCTCGTCGATGCCGCCCCGGTGGGTGCCGAGCGCGTAAAGATCCTCGCGCGAGAGCTTCAGCCGGCCGCCCGGCATCAGGAACGATCGGGGCACCCAGGTGGGTGCCAGCCTCAGGATACCCTCGCCGCCATCGAGCGCCGCGCGAGCCTGCGCGGCCGTGTTCTTCTCGGCCATCCTCGATTACCTTTCGATCTGGGACGTCCCTTGGTCGCACGACGAACCGGGCCGATCTCGGCCCTCATTTTGCCCGCCGACCGACGCTCGCGAAAGCCCCCGTCGCCTCCGCGAGCCCGTTTCCTTCGGTCAGGGGGCATCGCGGAAGAATTCGATCACCGATTGCAGGATCTGATCGAGTGTTCGCGTCGGGCGATAGCCGATCAGGCCGCCGACCTTGGCGAGGTCGGGCACCCGGCGCGGCATGTCCTCGAAGCCCTCGCCATACGCCTGCTCGTACGGGATCGCGACGATCTCCGAATCCGAGCCTGCCAGCGCCTTCACGCGATCGGCGAGCCCCCGGATCGTGACCTCCTCGTCGGAGCCAATGTTGAAGACCTCGCCGACGGCCCTCGAATGGTCCATCAGCCCGATGATCGCACCGACGACATCGGCAACGTGGCAGAAGCATCGAGACTGCTGGCCGTCGCCATAAATCGTGATCGGGCGGCCCGTGAGCGCCTGCTTCGCAAACGTCGGCACAACCATTCCATATTGCCCGGTCTGACGAGGACCAACGGTGTTGAAGAGCCGGACAATCACCGTCGGGAGCTTCCGCTCGCGCCAGTAGGCGAGCGCCAGGAACTCGTCGATCGCCTTCGAGCAGGCGTAGCTCCATCGCCCCTTCGAGGTCGGCCCGAGGACGAGGTTGCCGTCCTCGCGGAACGGAACCTGCTCACTCAGCCCGTAGACCTCCGACGTGGACGCGATCAGCACCTTTTTCTTCTTCTTGTTCGCCTGCGCCAGCACGACCTCGGTTCCGTGAACGTTTGTCTCAATCGTCCGGACCGGGCTCTCCACGATCAGACGGACGCCGACTGCCGCCGCCAGGTGGACGACCGCATCACAGGAATCGACCAACTCGGCGACCGTCGGCGCGTGGTGGACGCTCTCAATCGTGTAGTGGAACCGCGGATTCGGCTTGAGGTGGCGGATGTTCTCGATGCTGCCGGTCGAGAGGTCATCCAGGACGAAGACCTCGTCGCCGCGGTCCAGGTAGGCCTCCGCGAGGTGCGAGCCGATGAACCCCGCGCCGCCGGTGATCAGCACTCGCATACGTCGAACACCCTTCCCGTCGAATCAACCGCAGAGCCACAGAGAAATCCCGATTGTGGAAAAACAGACGGCTCGCTCAATGGTCTCAAATCAACCACAGAGACACAGAGACACAGAGAAATCCAGACGGAGAATTCAGGAATCTACCACAAAGACTCAGAGGCACAGAGAAATCTCGTTTGGGAGAATCGGAATGATCGCGCTCTTTTCTTAAAAAGCATGGCTTCCTGGTCTTACTTCTGTGGCTCTGTGTCTCTCTGGTGCATGGACCCGCGCAACGGAATGGGCGTGCCGGAGTTCACGGGGAATGGCCGGCCGAGGGCGTCGGTCAGCATCCGCGAGGGATCGACGCCGAGGGCAGCGAGGACGTTCGCGGCGAGGTCCGCGGGCGAGTACGACGGCGACGTCGGGAACGCGGCGAGGCGGTCACTGGCGCCCAGGACCTGACCCCGTCCCACGCCCGCGCCGAAGGCGAGCAAGCTGAAGACGCCCGGCCAGTGGTCGCGACCGTCGGGCTTCGCGCCGGCTCCCCCCTTGATCGGCTGGCCGACCCGGGGAGTCCGGCCGAACTCACCTGTCACGATCACCAGAACCTCGTCCCAGAGCCCCCTGCGCTCCAGGTCGTCGATCATCGCCGAGACCGCCCGATCGAAGGGCGGCAAGAGGATGTTGCGGAGCCGGCCGAAGTTATTCTCGTGCGTGTCCCAGACATTCGACTCGCCAAGGTTGACCTGTACGAGCGAGACGCCCGCCTCGACCAGACGGAGGCCGAGCAGCAGGCCCTGGCCCATCGGCGTCCGGCCGTACCGGTCGCGGATGCGAGGGTCCTCGCGTGAAAGGTCGAACGCTCGCCGAGAGCGTCCCGAAGCCAGAACGTCCATCGCCCGGCCCCGGAACTCGTCGAGTTGCCGGCCGCTCAACGATCGGTCCAGGTCCCGGCGCTGGGCGTCGACCAGGTCGAGCCAGGCCGATCGAGTCTGGGTGCGATCGCCGGCGAGGTCGGCGGGCAGGTCGAGGATGGAGGCGGCGAACTCGGGATCGGAGGGGTCGCCGACCAGGTGCCACGGGTCGAACCGAGAGCCCAGGAAACCCGCGTTCTGGCCGGGGAACGTGGCGCCCTCGAAGGTCAGCCGGCCTGGCAGGATGACCGAGGTCGGAATCCCCTTCGACTCCAGCCGCGAGGCCGCGACCAGGGCCCCGAGATGCGGTCGATCGTTTCGGGTCGCCGCGACGCCGGTGCCCGAGGGCGGCTCGGTGACGCCGCCGAGCAGTCGATGCACGGCCAGCTCGTGGACCGGGCTCGTCGTCTTCATCGATCGGACAACCGTCACCCGATCGAGGCAACGGGCCAGCTCGGGCAGATACTCACCGAGACGGACGCCCGGGATCGCGCTCGGGATGGTCTCAAACTCGCCCCGGACCTCGCGGGGAGCGTCTGGCTTGGGGTCGAACGTTTCCAGGTGGCTCGGACCGCCGGGACAGAACGCGAGAATGACCCCGCGGACAGGCTTCGGCTGCCACAACGGGGACGCAGCGGCGGCCTGACACCGAAGGATATCCGCCATCCCGACTCCCAGCCAGGGCAGTGCACCAGCGCGGAGCCATCCTCGCCGGGAAATGCAGCGCGGGGCGATCGGCCTGTCGGCTGGGTCGAGCATCGTGCCTCGCGAGGAGTCGCGTCCCCCGGGATCGTCGGATTTCGCTCTCGCCCTCCGCGTCCGGGCCATTAGGCTAATGCTATCAGACTGTTCCCGCTTTTCAATCGAACGCCCCCGGGCGTTGGAGGCGATCATGCCGGCCGGGCCGATGGTCTTTGTGGATATCGACACCCAGCGCGATTTTTTGGAGGAGTCGGGCGCTTTGTACGTTCCTGGCTCTCGCGAGATCGTCGCGAACCTCGCCCGCCTGACGCGCCTCGCCGCCGAGCGAGGTATCCGGGTCGTGGCGACCGCCTGTCGCCACACCCTGGCCGACGCCGAATTGTCCGAGTTCCCACCGCACTGCCTGGCCGGGACGGAAGGCCAGCGTCGCGCGGAGGCGACGGAATGCCCCGATTCGGTGATCCTTGGCCCTGATGAGCGGCTCGAAGGTCCCCTGCCCCGGCATCTGACGCTCCAGAAGCGCGTCTTCGACGTTTTCAGCCGCCCCGACGCTGGCGAGCTTCTTGCTCGTTACAATGAGGAGATGCCCACCTTTGTCGTCTACGGCGTCGCCACCGATTATTGCGTGAGAGCGGCCGTGGAGGGTCTTCTCGCCCGAGGATGCCGGGTGGCCGTGATCGTGGACGCCGTCCGGGCGATCGACCCGGAGGCCGAGGCCTCGCTTCTCGACGACTGGGTCCGCCGGGGCGTCCTGCTGGTGATGACCGACGTCGTTTGCAAGGCCGGAGAGCTTTCCTCGTGAAACACGACAGGTATCGGAGCAAGTACCGCGTCCCGAAGGCCACTCAGCGGCTCCGCGGTCAGATCGCGCTCGAGGCGGCCCGGCGGATCTTCCCAACGATCGCCCCTCCCGACGATGCGCCCGCCGAGAACTGGCTCGACGCCGCCGGTCCCAACGAGCTGTACGTCGCCAAACGGAAGGCGGCGGCCGTGCTCGGACACCGTGTCCGGCCCGGCGACCTTCCCTCGGACGAGGAGATCCGCGAGCAGCTCGTCGCCCTCTGGCGCGGCTCGACCACCGGCGTCGCGGAAGCGGCCGACGAGGAGGACGAGCCCGAAGCCGTCATCTCCCTCGCCGACCACCTTGACCGGTTCGCGATCTTCCGGATGCGACTGGTCCCGCTGGAATCGGTCAAGCAGAACCCCAAATACCACCCCGAGGGTGACGCTCTCTATCACAGCTTGCAGGTCTTCGAGCTGGCCCGCGAGGCCCGACCGTACGACGAGGAATTCCTGCTGGCGGCGCTCCTGCACGACGTCGGCAAGGCGATCGACCCGCAGGACCACGTTCGATCGGGCGTCGAATCGCTCCGGGGCTCCGTGACCGACCGGACGCTCTGGCTGATCGAGCACCACATGGACCTGCTCGCCCTCCGAGACGGCCGCCTGAACCAGCGCGTCCGCCGCGAGATCGAGGCTTCGGAGCTGTTCGACGACCTGAAGCTTCTCCGCGAGCTGGACGACGCCGGACGCGTCCCGGGCCAGGTGGTCGGGACGCTCGACGAGGCCCTCGACTATATCCGCGGGCTCGAATCCGAGAGCTATCTGGAGACCGATTGACCCGGAACCGGAGGGTGGACTCGACCCACCCGGCAAGAGCTTATTCCAGCGGACGACCGAGTGTCAGGCGAGACGGGATTCCATCGGGGTAGTCGTTCCGGATCTCGTCGCGGATCTGCTCCAGGCGGGTCTCGGGAAGGGGATGGGTCGCGAGGAACTCGGGCGGGCTCTGGCCGCCACTCGCCTGCTTGAGGATCTTCATCACTTCCAGCATCGCGCGGGGGTCGTAGCCGGCCTCGGCCATGTACTTCAAACCATAGTGGTCGGCCTCCGACTCATCCGTCCGGCTGTAGCGTAGCTGGGTCATCTGATTGACCATCGCCGCGACCAGTTGCGCGTTGCGACCCCGTCCCCGGTCGTCATCGGCACCCACGCCGACCGCGACTGTGAGGATCTGACCGAGCTGTCCCTTCGCCATCTGCTGGGCCGAGTGGCGGGCGATCACGTGGCCGATCTCGTGCCCGAGCACTCCGGCAAGCTGGGCCTCATTTTGAAGGCGGTTCATCAGCCCCTCGGTGATGAACACCTGCCCGCCCGGCAGGGCGAAGGCGTTGACCGTCTTCGGGTCGCGGAGCAGGTGGAAGTGGAAGTTCTCGACGTAGGGGCTCTTCCGGGCGTCGCTGTTCCGGACGATCCGCCGGCCGACCTCGTCCACAAGCGCAGCCTTCGGATTGTCGCTGGGGCTCACGTCGCCGCCCATCTGCTGGGCCATCCTGGGAGCGGCCTGCAAGCCGAGGGCCATCTCCTGATCCACGCTCATCGCGACGTGCTGCTTCTCGCCGGTCACGGGGTTGATCTGGGTCTGCCCCATGTAGGTGATGAACCCGACCAGCGCAATAATCCCCGCCAGAATCAGCCGGCCGATCGGAAGCGGACGCTGGCCCTGATACTCGGAATCGCCATAAGACATCGGTGGATCGCTCCCGCGGCTCGTTGCAGACTGGGATCGGTCGGGTTCAACGCCCAGCATCGATCGTAGGCAATCGCGATGCCGTCGACGAGAGCGATCCGTCCGATTTTCGACCCTCCTTCATCCGCAGTCCGACCGCCGATGATCCTCAATCGGTCGCGATCACCTCGTTCCCTGCGAAGGTGAACATCGCGCGCAGGGTCTTCGACGGGGTGCGGGCCCTCAGGAAGCGGACGGAGCCGTCGGCCATCGCGGCGCACGTGCCGGGGTCTCGGCCTCCTGGGTGGGCGTGGAAGACATCGGCCACGCCTTCGGGCGGGACGTCCCAGTCGTCGGGCTTCGTCCAGGGGACGGCGTGCGCCTCGTCAGCGTCCAGGAAGAAGATCGTGTTCGAGAACCCGTCGGTGATCTCCTTGATAGAGACACCCTGGGCGCCCCGGAAGATGGTGCCGGGCGATCGCGGGGCGACGTAGCGGGTCTTCCCCTCTCGGGCGTCGGCCGACGACTCCAGCGGGCACCGATACACCGCCGGCATCCGCCCGATGAGGGTCCGATTGTGCGGGCTGTCCCATGGCTCGTCGAGGCGGAACTCGCGGTAGAGTTCCTGTTGTTGATCGAGATAGGGCAGGATCAAAACGCGCCAGCTCAGCAGCGGCTTGCCGGCTCGGGCGGTGGAATACGCGGGCGGGAAGAGGCGTTTCGAGCCGGTCGAGGAGGCGTAATTGTGGATCGCGAGGGCGATCTGCTTCTCATTCATCATGCAATCCGACTGGGCGATCGCATCCACAACGGGACGCGTCGCGGCATCGATCAGCCCGGCGGCGACCTCGGCATCGGCGCTAATCTTTAGGCGATCGCCTTGCACGGACGTCTTCAGACGACCGAGGAGCCGGGGCATCTCGCGGTCGATGGGAGCCTTCGCCAGGAAGCCGGCAATCGCGGGCCCTCGGGCTGCGAGCTTCCTGGCGGCGTCGGGATCGGAGGCAGCGACGACGACCCTCCACGGGGCCTTCCCGCCCGTCAGGCCGATCGAGATCCAGCGGAGGCCGCGGGTCCATTCGGTGATCGGCCCGCCGCCCAGCTCGCGAGGGAAGTTCGGGACGAGTTCCTCCAGCACGCGACGGATCTCGGGCGTCGCCGAGATCGCCAGACGGACGCTCGCCTCTTCGCCATCAAGGGCCTGCATCAGGTCGGGGCGAGGCGCGGGTTGCAAGGCTCGGACGCGATCGAGCGAGTCGTTAGAGCCGGCAACGACCGCACTCCGGATGATCGCGTACGAGGACCAGTCGATCGGCGAGGCGCCTCCCTCGCGTCCGCAAAGGAGCCGTCCGACTCGATCGTGGTCGCGATCGGCCACGCCCGGGACGACGACCACTGGAGGGCCATTGAGGTCGGCGATGAAGACAAGCTCGCGGACGCCGGCCGACTGGAGCCGACGCGACCATGCCGGGAGGGCCTCCATTCGGTCGCCCACGAGGCGAAAGGGAAGACTTTCGGTCAGTCGCGCGGGAACAGTTTCGGTCGAGATCCGGGTCAGGTCAACCCGGGCCACAACGAGCGTCTCGGGCCCGACGAATGGGGCGATGTTCGGATCAAGAGGCGCAGGGGCCTGTCCGGTCGCACCGAGGATCACGAGGGCAGCGATTTTCCACATGGTGGGGGCTCCGCGGGTTGGATATCAGCGGGCGAGCTTCAATTCATAGCGAAGGGAAAACCCGAAGTTGGCCGGGTATCCGGCGGGCTCGGGGGCTGAAAGGATCGCTCGGTCGCCTTCGAGTCGGTAGGCGAACGGATGGCCGTTCATCGGATCGATCGGCGCGGGGGTTTCGGTGATCTCGTCGAGCCGGGTTGGGAATCGGCCGTGCTTCGCGGCGAAGATCCGGATGGCCTCGATGCAGGCGATCGCGTCGAGCTGACGCCCGCAGCGGAGAGTGGAGTCTAGCGCCGGGCGGATCGGCGAGGTCAGTGAACAGAGGAACTTCAAAAGCGGCCGACCTTCGAAGTGGACGGGTTTGTCCTCGGACCGAATCAGACCCTCGATCGCCATCTGGTACGGGGCCCAGGTCCATCGGTAGCGATCGTCTCGGTAGACCTTGTAACCGAGATAGGCATCAAGGAAGGCGACCTGGATCGTCGGCATGGCCTCGACCTGGTCCAGGGGCCGACCCCGGGCGATCAGCGATCGCCTGGCTTCGGGGTACGATCGGGCGACCAGCGCCGCGATTCCGAGGCGGTTGAGCCATCGACCGGTCTCTTCGTCGCCCCAGCCCATCCGGGCGGGCGGGCGCCACTCCGAAAGGCGGTAGAAGTGCGTTTCGAGGTCCTCGACGAAGGCGCGGGCCTTCGCAACGCTCCAGGGCAATCCGTCCAGCTCGCGAAGCTCGGGGATCTCGCGTTCCAGGTACAGCCGCTCGCCCTCCAGCGGGCCGGTTGGGTCGATGAACGGACGCGGGCGAGCCATCAGCACCCAGTAGAGCGAGGGCGTCCCGGGCGCCTCGATCACATCGAGCAGGGCGCGGTTGAGGTAACTCGTCAACGAGACGCCGATCAGCAGCGGCACGAGGAACCGCGCCCGGCAGACATGGCGACTCATCGCGTAGCCGGTTTGAAGCCAACGGAGGGCGTCCATCGGACGTCCATCGATCACATCGAGCCGAGCCCGAAGCCCGACCAGCCGGATGAACGATCGCATCGGCTGGAACTCGGGGATCAGCAGGCCGAAGCCCTCGGGACGATCGTCGAGGCCCCAGTCGCAGTCCCGGCATCGGGCGCCGAGTTCGGCCTCGTGGAGGGCGTTTCGGTTGAGGTCGAGCCAGGCTTTGGCTCGCTCGATCGGGATCTCCTTCGAGGGTCCACGGAGCCAGTCGGAAACCAGATCCTCGTCGTGCTTGCCCGGCTCGAGCCCGCGTCGAACCTCGTCCATCAGCTCGATCCCTCGGTGGTAGAAGAGAGCCGCATTGCCGGGCTTGAGGGAGTCGTCGTCCGGGACCAGCCGGTATTTTAGAGAGGGCTCGGGCCCTTCCGCAGGATGGATCACGACCTCGACCGGAGGCGAACCCTCGGCCGCCTCGGCACGCGGAACGATCGCGAGAATCAGCAAAAGCGAAAGCCATCGGATCATGATCGCCCTCCCGGGTTGAGGAGTTTCGCAAAGCCCGCACGACGCAGCTCGCCGACGGAGGCCGCTGGGGGTTGCTGTCGAGGACGCGAGTCCGGAGCATCGGCCTGAGTCGGGACGAATTCGTCCTCGTGGGTCATCCCTCGGCGATAGTCGCCGACCGTGGTCCATCGCACGGCCAGCAGGTCGTCGATCGAGTCGGCCTTCGGGGGATGGGCTTCGTCGGGTGCCGTCTCGGCGGGACGAATCGGCGAGGGCGTCGGCTCGACGGGCTCGCGGACCACGACCACGCGCTCGATGACCTGGGGCGCGGGACGTCGGGCGAGCATCGCCGATTCCCCGAGCACCAGGGCGGCCAGTCCGGCGGCGATCGAGGGCCAGAGCCAGCGTCGTCGAAGCACAGCCGACCGCGATCGGGCGCCCGCCTCGAACATCAGGCGGTCGCGGTTGAGCCGGCTCGGCGACGGGGCGAGGGCCAGCAAGGCGGCCTCGATCTCGGTCAACTCTGCTCCTTCGGGCGGTTCGATGGACATGAGACCCCCAGGCGTTCTCTCAGGGTGGACAGGCCGGCGGCGTAGAGTCGGTGGGCCTGGCTGGACGAGATTCCCATCAGCTTCCCGACCTGGTCGAAGGTCAGCCCGCCCCAGACGTGGGCGCCGATCGCCTCGCGAGGACCAGGATCGAGCCGTCGCAATTCGGACTCGGCGTCGGCTGGGTCGAGCGGCGAACGCGTCTCGGCCTGGAACCATCCGCGGGCCTCGGCGGCGTCCGATTCATGCCGGCGGCGCCGGCCCTCCGCGATCCCGGCGTTGATTGCGGCGTTCCGGACCGCCCGGAAGAGCCAGGCGGCCGGGTTGTCGGGGGGCCTTGCCTGCTGAACGAGCTTCAGGAACGACTCCTGCACGACATCCTCAGCCGAGCCGCACCACTGCCGGGCGTAAAGCTCCAGCGCCGATGCGTGCTGGTCGATCAATCGGCCGAGTTGAACCGGGTCCATGCCTGCAACGCCTCGCCTGTCGAAGCTGTTCGCCGTCGCCTCCACTATCATGACAGCGGCCGGAGCGTTTCCTCCCGGGGAATTCATTGGCCTTGCGACGGGTCGGGCGTCGGCTAGAATGGTCGGCGGAACGTTCGTTTCGGCGTTCGAGGCAAGGGGTAACGGCGTGCGAGTCGGCTATTTCGACTGCTTCAGCGGGATCGCGGGCGACATGACCATGGCGGCGTTGGTCGACGCCGGGGTCGATCCGCGCGCGATTCAG
>DAHZZC010000591.1 GCA_027435495.1 Planctomycetales bacterium | reverse complement strand
CGGAGCAGTTCTTCCTGGCCGATGTCGATCTCGGAGCGGAGGGAGGCGATCCGGGCCTCGAGCTCGGCCCGGCGGCGGTGGAAGTCGCGCCGCTTCCGCTCGACCTCCTGCTTCCGGAGCAGGTCCTCGGCGCGCTCGCGGGCCTCCTGCGCCAGGCGAGCCGAGCCGGTCAGGACACGATCGGTGCCGACGTAAACGTCGACCAGTTCGATCCCCGCTGGCGTGATGACGAACTCGCGGACCTGGTTCGAATGCGGTGTCCCGCGGGCCTTCATCACGTAGAGGACGCGGTTCCGCTCGCCGTTGGATTCGGTATCGCGCAGCAGCAGCCAGCTATCGATCAGCGACGAGATCATGGTGTCCGTCGCCTCGGCCGAGGCGGTGCCGCCGTGGGTCAGGCTGGTGAACATCGCCGTGACCCCGTGTAGCTTCAGGTAGTCGACCAGGCGGATCAGCATCAATTTGATCTGATCGGTCGAGCCGACCGAGACGAAGTTGGTGATCGGGTCAAGGACGATGACCTGGGGCCGAAGGTCGCGGACAATCCGGTAGATCAACGCCAGATGGGCCTCCAGCCCCTGCGCGGTCGGGCGGGCGGTCCGAAACATCAAGAGGCCGCGGGCAAGGTGCGGCGCCAGGTCGATCCCGATCGTCTGCATGTTGCGGACGATCTGATTCTGCGACTCCTCAAAGGCGAAGTACGCCGCACGCTCGCCCCGGCGGCAGGCAGCATCGACAAAAGTTGCAGAGAGGCTGCTCTTGCCCGTCCCCGCGGTCCCGGAGATCAGGATGCTGCTCCCCCGATAGAACCCTTCGCCGCCGAGCATCGCGTCGAGCCGCTCTAGCCCCGAAGAGACCCGCTCTCGGCTGACCTCGTGGTCGAGACCGACCGAGGTGATCGGCAGGACGTCCACGCCCCCCTCGTGAATCAAAAACGGGTACTCGTTGGTCCCGTGGCTCGAACCCCGGTACTTCACCACCCGGAGACGCCGCGTTGAGACCTGATCGGTAACCCGGTGATCGAGCAGGATCACGCAATCGGAGACGTATTCCTCCAGGCCATGACGGGTCAGGGAGCCGTCGCCCCGCTCGGCCGTGATGATCCCCGTGACCCCGCGGTCCTTCAGCCATCGGAAGAGCCGGCGCAGCTCGGCCCGGAGGATGCCCTCGTCGGAGAGGCTGCCGAACAAGACCTCCAGCGTGTCGAGGACCACCCGCCGGGCGCCGACCGAGTCGATCGCGAAGCCGAGCCGGATGAAAAGTGCCTCCAGGTCGTACTCGCCGTTCTCCTCGATCTCGCTCCGCTCGATGTGGACATAGTCGACCGAGAGCTTCCCGCGATCGACCAGATCATCGAGGTCAAAGCCGAGCGAGCGGACGTTCTGCGCCAGCTCCTCGGCCGTCTCTTCGAAGGCGATGAAGACGCCCGGCTCGTCGTGCTCGACGGCCCCCTTGACCAGGAACTCCATGCTGAAGAGCGTCTTGCCGCACCCGGCGGTGCCGCAGACCAGCGTCGTCCGGCCCCGGGGCAATCCGCCGTTGGTGATCTCGTCGAGGCCGGGGATCCCCGACGGACACTTCGCCAGCGATTGGCGGTCCGCCTCCATCAACTTCATCAGTCGGCCCCTCGAAAGATTCACCTAGGGATGCACTGTTCCGGGGCCGATCGACGCGAGCGGGACAAGACCCCGAGCACTCGATAGCGATCTTGTGATCGACGGGTCCCCGAGTCAAACGCGATCGGACGGATGGAAGAATCCATTCTATCGGGAGAGACCGTGAATTCCAGGCGGGAACATCCGGATTCGAGGATAAGCCGAAGGCGACCAGAGCGATTCGCCAATCGTCATCCCGGCGCCGAAGTACTGGCGGGCGGCCTCGGCTTGAGTCCGCTCCACGTGGGGAGCGTCGCTCGGATCTCGATCGGGACGCCGGTATCGACGTCGAAGACATGGTCGTGCCTGGGCGAGATCCGTTGCAGGCCGTTACGATCGCCGAGCTGCCAGCGTCCTTCGGGGAGGTCGCTGAACCGGAACCGCCCCTGGTCGTCGGTCTTCGCCTCGGCCTCGAAGCCGTAGCGCTGTCCCTGGACGAATCGCTCGCGGAGGGCGTAGACCTCGACGCCCGGGATCGGCCAGCCGGTCCTCGCGTCGAGGATGCGGCCCTCGATCACGTGCCCGCGCTCCAGGCGGATCTCGGTCGGCGGCCCGCCCGGATGCAGTGGGGCCTCGGCCGGCTGGTATCCGACACCGGTGTTGACGAACGCCTGGTAGCCCTCCATCTCGCGGCTCAGGCCGTCGAACCGGAAGCCGCCGTCGTCGCCGGACCGGACGGGAGGGCTCCAGGTCGTCCCGACGATCGGGTGGTCGAGCCTCAACGTGACCGGCATGCCCGGGATCGGGCGGCCATCGGCGTTGAGGACGCGGCCGGCCGCGGTTGCGGTCGGGGCGAGTTTCAGCTCGGTTTTCCGGGTCGGATGGGCGTCGTCGAGCCGGATCGGCGGGCTGACCTGCACGTTGTGCCCCTGCGAGGCCGAGACCGCATAAACCCCGCCGATCGGGACCGGCGAGACGAAGAAGCGGCCCTCGGCGTCGGCCGGGATGTTGTCGCGGTGGAATCTCGGGAATTGCGGGTCCTTCCGCGCGGGCGGCGGCTCGATCGTCCGGCAACTGAGGTACACGTCCCCGAGCGACGGCCGGCCGTCGGGACCGAGCACGCGGCCGACGAGCGCCCCCGCCGGCATCGCGGCGATCTCGACGATCTGCTCGCCCTCGCCGGGCCGAACCTCGACGTCGTACCTGTCCGGGAACCAGTAGCCGGGCATTGCGATCAGGTCGTACATCACGGTCCCGGGGGCGGGGGCGTCGAGCGTGGCCCGGCCGTTTTCGATCGCGATCGCGTGGTGATCCGTCGCCATGAGATCGCCTTTTGGTGCCGTCTGGACGTGGATCCTGCCCAGCGGCGGGGTCGACCTGTCGGGCGTCTTCACGACCAGGACGACCCGCCGCCTCGGCGGCCCCTTCGGCGTCGCGACGCCCGACAGGTCGAGCGTGACTGTCGTCAGCTTGTCCTTCAGTTCGACGTCGAACGTGCGGTTGCCCGCCTGCGCCTGCACCTGCGCC
>DAHZZC010000590.1 GCA_027435495.1 Planctomycetales bacterium | reverse complement strand
GATCGGCGCCGGGGACCAGTGCCGAGCCCTGATTGATGTCGAGCGTGACGAGCGTGAACGCGGGCGACCCGCCACCGCCGCCGCCAGACCCGGTCAAGGGAATGGCCATCGTGGTCGTGGTGGGGGTTGCGGTCGCTGAAGATGTCGAGATGTGCGAGAGCGTTGGCGTCGATGCCGAGACATCCAACCGGCTCAACCCGAGCGTGGAAAGCATCGCCGCGGCCGAGGCCGCCGAGTTTGAGGCGGCTGACGCGTTGACCACGGGCGAGGCGCCGACGGCGCCGGTCGGTTGAGATGTCGGGACGCTCGACCCGGCATGTGAAGCGAGCGCCCCGCCGCCCCCGCCGATCGGCTGGGCCGGCTTCCACGACGTCGAGATCGCGGGCGATGACCCGTCGAGTGTGGCGACGGTGCCAAGCGACCGGACAAAAGCCATCGGATCGCCTCCGCCCGAGGTGACTTCCACTCGCTCGATCCCACCAGGATCCGCCCCGCCCGACGATCCGACCAGATCCGTTCCGATCGCGATGACCACCCCATCCGACGTTCCGACGCCCCGCCCGGTCGCCGTTGCTGGAATGGCGAGAGCCGCGGTCGTCCCGCTCACCGGCTCAATACCCCCCCTCCCGATGAATGCGTGAATGCGATCTGGGCGGCGAGCGGGAGGGAGCCGACGGCGAAGGCGGCGAGTCCGATGGGCGTGGCCGGGGAGCGTGGGTCCATGCGGTCGAGGTCGATGAGGCGAAGGGCGGTGGTCCGACGTCGACGAAGAGCGGAACTCGGGCGGAGCGATCGCATGGGCGCGTACCTCACGTGGGTAACCGGATCGAGACGCCGTGTTTGGAAGTGGATCTTCGGGTTGTGAAATCGAACGAGGCCCAGGATCGAGAGAGGTGCGACCCGAGGTCTTTCGATGAGATCGGGACTTTTGGTTTCGTCTGGCCTATTGATGCGCGAGCGACATCAGGGATGTCAAGAGATCATCGGCCCATTTTTTTGGCTGGAGTCGCGGACGGCATGTGCCTTCCTGGATCTGGAGACCTGGGTCGAGGCTCGCGCAACCGATTCACCCGGTCGAGGACGACCAGGCCCGGCCGCCGGACGTTGACACGGAGGCCGCATTCGCCATGATCGTTCCCAACGGCGCGAACGGGGGCGTCGACGGGCTTGCAAACCGGGCCCGAATCGCCCACAATAACTGAACGGGCGAACATAATGATGGAGACGAGGGAAAGGAAGGGCGGCCGATGCTGACGAAGGTGCGGGGGATCGTCGCGGCGGTCGGCGAGGAGACGGCGACGCTTCGGGTCGAGCCGTTCGAGCTGGAGGTGCTGATCCCGGAGCATACTCGCCGGGCCATTCAGGCGAAGATCGGCGAGCCGATGGAGCTGCACACGCTCTTTTATATCGAGGGCGGGACGATGGGCGCCCGGATGATTCCTCGGCTGATCGGCTTCCTCACGCCGATCGACCGTGAGTTCTTCGAAATCTTTTGCTCGGTCGACGGCGTCGGCGTGAAGAAGGCGCTTCGGGCGATGGTTCGTCCGGTCCGCGAGCTCGCCCGGATGATTCAGGACCAGGACCTCAAGCTGTTGGCGACGTTTCCGGGGATCGGCGAGGCGACCGCCGAGCGGATCGTCGCCAAACTTCGAAGGAAGGTTGGCAAGTATGCCCTGATTGTCGGCCAGGAAGGGGCGACGGGATCTGGTCCGGCGCCCGGGGCGAATTGGGCGCCCGAGAACGCCGAGGCCGACGTGATCCGAGACACCTTCGCCGCGCTCCTCTCGGTCGGCCACACCGAGGCTCAGGCCCGGCAGGCGATCGACCGGGTCCTTTCTGGCAAGAAGAAGTTCAAGTCGGTCGCCGACATGATCGAAGCCATCTATCAGCAGAGTCGGTGAGTCTCGAGGGATCGGACCGGGCGGCGCGTACCGCGATGAGGAGCGACCGATGCGAGAGGCAATCATTCGAGGCAATCCCGACCGAGGCGATGAGGAGCCCCGACGCCGCCCGACTCCCCTGGCGCCCGATGCCCAGGAGAAACCGGTCGACCCGGACGAAAAGCTCCGGCCGCAACGATTGTCGGAGATCGTTGGCCAGCGCAAGGTTGCCGATCGGCTTGCGATCAGCCTGCAAGCCGCCCAGAAGCGCCGAGAGCCCCTGCCGCACATCCTCTTCGATGGCCCGCCGGGACTGGGCAAGACCACCTTCGCGACCGTCCTGCATAACGAACTGGGCGTCGAGCTGAACATCACCAGCGGCGCGGCGCTCGACAAGAAGATGGACGTCATGCCCTACCTGACCAACGCCGCCGAGGGTTCCATCCTTTTCATCGACGAGATCCACCGGCTGCCGAGTGCCGTCGAGGAGTTCATCTACCCGGTCATGGAGGACTTCCGGGTCGACGTGGTGCTGGGCGAGGGGATGTCGGCCCGGACGATCAATCTCCCGCTGAAAAAGTTTACGATCATCGGCGCCACGACGCGGAGCGGGATGCTTTCCGCGCCGTTGCGCGAGCGGTTCGGCATCCACGAGCACCTGGAATTCTACGAGATCGATGAGCTCGCCCAGATCCTCACGATCAACGCGGCGAAGCTCAAGTCGACGATCGAGGACAAGGCGGCCTGGGAACTCGCGGCTCGGAGCCGGGGGACGCCCCGGATCGCGAACGCCCGCCTCCGATGGGTTCGCGACTACTCGCTCGCACGGGCCGACGGCCACATCAGTCTCTCGGTCGCGCGCGACGCGCTGGAGATGCAGGAAGTCGACGCCGAAGGGCTCGACCGCCAGGACCGCCGGTATCTCGACACCCTGATCCGTGTCTTCAACGGCGGCCCGACGGGCGTCGCCGCGATCTCGGCGACCATGAGCGTGTCGGTTGATACCCTTGAGGACGAGGTCGAGCCGTACCTGCTCCGTCGCGAGTACGTCGTCCGAACCCCGCGCGGCCGGGTGGCGACGCCGGCCGCCTACTTCCACCTTGGACTCACCGAGCCGCCCTCGCGCGAGACCGATTTCCCGCTTCTCGACCCCCAGCGCCGGCTCTTCGAGTGAGGATCGACCCGAGACCAATCGCGCCCATCGCTCGTGCGGGCCTGTGTGCCGTCGGTTGACGACACCCTCCCCCCCCCGGAAATGTTGGAAAAAAGCAGCATCTCGTAGTGTTCGGATTGTTCGTTCTTGAACGGGCCTTGGTGATTCATTATCCTCCCAAGGTCTTTGGAATCCGCACGTCCGAAAACGAGGTGAATCGTCCTCGGGCCGGGCGATTGTCCGGCCGCGCGAACCGGGGGGACTCGTAGCGGGATGGCGGGCGATCCGACAGGGATTCCCTCGAAACCGAGCCCATTCGCGGAGGTTTCGAGCGTGGTCGTGTAGGCGGGAGGGGGCCTGCGCCGGTCGCGGCCTGTTCCTCCCGCGCCGCCAGGATGACCTGGTTGGCGATTGGGAACGGTGATCGGGTCGATGCGGAGGGCCCCCGGAGATCGGGGGAGGGCCTGCGGCTGCGCGGGTCCCGTTCCGTCCCCCTTGTCCCGGGCCGCCGGAAGCTGCGTCGCTCCGGAATGGTCGAGGCTGCCCTGATGGGTCGATCGTCGACGGACGACCGGCTCTTGCCCGGGATCGCGGGGCCATCGATCCGCGGTCGCGGACCTCCCAATCGACTCGTCACCTCGGAATCGACCTCTTTAGCGGGAGAGAGCCATGAAGTCGGACTCGTTGTACCCAATCGCATTGCGCAGGAGGGCCCGATCGGGCCTCGTTGGACTCATGGTCCTGGCGCTTGTGGCGATCGCCACGTCGACGGCCCAGGCCGGAGGCTTCACGATCAATGCTGTCTTCGAGACCTCGTGGATCAACAACGCCCCGGCGGCGGCCACCGCGGACGTGAACGCCGTCATCAAGGAGTTCGAGGCGGACTTTACCAACCCGGTGAAGATCACGATCCAGTTCGGCTGGGGGGATGTCGCCTCGACCGCCGCCAATCCCGGCGGGATCGCGATCGCCGGTGGGGCCGCCGCCTATTTCCCCCAGCTCTACAACGCAAACCCCGCCCAGTACACGCTCACGCAGACTGAGAAGCTGATTACCGATCACGCCGCGGCGCATCCCGAGAACCAGCCGATCAACACGGCTGCCCCGAATCTCCCGATGGCCTACCCAAATCCAGGGGGTAGTACGAACTTCTTCGTCTCCGACGCCGAATACAAGGCGCTGACCGGCAAGGCTCAGAATACCGACGCGATCGACGGCTACGTGGGGGTCGCGGCGAAGGACCCCTGGTCGTTCGGCGCCGCGGCGGGAGCGGCTGGGACCGAGTATTTTCGTGGCGCTCTCGAGCACGAAATTACGCACGATATGGGGCGGTTCGACGCGGCGTATGTCGTCGGCAACGGCGGGAATCCCTCGTACCTGACCCCGCTCGATTTTTACAAGATCAACGCGAACAACGCCACCCTCGACCCGACCCGCAGCGTTACGCGTTTCTCGATCGACGGGGGGAAGACGTTCTACCCGGGCTACACCTTCAACGCGAGCTCCGACACCTCCGACTGGAACAACCTCCCGGACAACTCGTTCAACACCTCGCTCGGGACGTTTCAGAGTGTGACCCCGACCGATCTTGTCGAGATGCAGGCCCTGGGCTGGGACCCCGCGGTCCCCGAGCCAGGCACCTGGCTCCTCCTCGGGACGGGAATCCTGGCACTTATCACGGCGGCAAGAAAGTAGGTCAGGCTGGAGTGACGCCAAGGACTTGAGCTTCGTGGTCTTCTTGAAACTCGTGAAAAGTCGACAAAATGGGCAATGATGCTCGGATGGCTCAAGCGTGGATCGCTTGAATGCCTTGAGCGAGGCCCACTTGCGTCTCTCGGTTCATATCGCACGCCTTGAAAGGGCTGGCTGGAAAGCCTGACCTCCTTGAGCTTCTTCTTTCCCGGCGTAATCAGGAGCGGCGCGGATCGCCGGCTGGAGCCGGCTTCCAGAACCACGATAGAGCTGTTCATTGCGAAGGAGGGGACTGATTACCCATGTAGGAGGGAGCTCCAGCTCCCGACCCGGACGCAGCTTATTACGGCGGCAAGAAAAGAGGACGGGCTTTCCAGCTTGACCTCCTTGAGCTTCTTCTTTGCCGGCGCAATAGGACCTGCGCCGGCCGACCCGGGTGGGGGCGAGCGGGAGTCGCCGATTGAGGGAACGGCCTTGCATGGTCCTGGATCGCCGGTCCGTGGCGGCGAGACCAATCGATCGGATCGGAGTCAGGACGAGCGAGGCCGCTCGGCGATCGGGCGGGTCGCCCGGAGCAATCGATCCCGGACCGCCCGCCATTCGGGCCGGTCGGGCGGCATCACCACCACGATTCCAGGCGGCTGCAAATGGTCGAGGATGTGCAGGACGTCGTAGAGCCGATGCGCGGCCCGTTCCGGAGAATCGAGGCAGATCTGCCGGGCGGTCCTCGCGTCGGGCTCGATCGGTTCTGGACCGAACTGGATGATCGCCCACCCCGCGAGGTCGGGCCGATCGCGGTATTCCTCGGCCGAATCGACGCGGTAGGCTGGAGTCCGGGGCGCGTAGTGGACGGGCATCTGGCCGGGGCTCGACGGTCGGTCTGTCGAGGAATCGGTTGAAGGCAGGATTGGGGCGTGACCGCCGAGCGCCTCACTCAATCTCTCGGCGTCGATCGGGCCGGGCCGAAGCAGGCGTGGCGGGTCGGTCGAGAGGTCCAGCACAGTCGACTCCAGCCCGACCGATGTCGGACCGCTGTTGAGGATCAGGTCGATCCGCCCATCAAGGTCGGCGAGGACGTGCTCGGCGCGGGTGGGCGAGAGGCGGTTGGAGCGGTTGGCACTCGGGGCGGCGAGTGGTCGGTCGCATCGGGCGATCAGGTTTCGCGCGACCAGGAGCGCCGGGCATCGGACACCAACCGTTGGCAATCCGGCCGTCACGACGTCGGGGATCGCGAAGGATCGGGGCAGGACCATCGTCAGCGGACCCGGCCAGAACTGGGCCGCCAGTTGGTCGGCGATCGCCGGCCATTCCGAGACGCAGGCGCGGGCTCGATCGACGTCATCCACATGGACGATCAGCGGATTGATCGACGGCCGGCCCTTGGCGGCGAAGATCCGGGCGACGGCTTCGGGATCCGTTGCGACGGCGCCCAGGCCGTAGACGGTCTCGGTCGCGAAGGCGACCAACCCGCCGCTGTTGAGGACCCGGGCGGCCTCGTCGATCGCGGCGGGATCGGGGATTTCGGCATCGACGGCGAGGATGCGGGTCGGGCGCGGTTCGGACATGGTCGGCCCCCGCCGGCGGTCAGGACGGCTTCTTCCGCTCTGACGGATGCTCCGAGCCCGCGGAGAGCCGCACCTCGTAGGCCGACCGGAGCGCCTCGTAATCGCGTTCGCGACTCCTGTAGAGCCGGCGGAGCGGGCGCGGCTCGTGTCGGGCGAGGGCGTAGGCGACCAGCATCGGCAGAGCGATCGTCGAGTCGGTGTAGCAGGTCACTGAGTCGGGAAGCTTCTCGGGATCGACCTTGCCCCAGGTCATCGCCTCGCTTGCCGTCGCACCCGAAAGGCCGCCGGTGTCGGGCCTCGCGTCGGTGATCTGGAGGAAGTAGTCGTGCCCGCTCTCGGCCAGGCCGAGGACTTCCTGAATCTGCGGCTCGGTCTGGAGGATGAAGTTCTTGGGGCTTCCTCCCCCGAGGATGAGGACGCCCGACTTGCCCGCGCGCTTGGCGGCGTAGACAATCGCGGCCGTCTCGTTCACGTCGCGAAGGGTATCGATCTGGAGCGATCCCCCTTGAAGGCTCATCGCCGCGAGGTTCATCCCGATCGAACTGTCGGCCGGGCTCGACGTGAAGATCGGGACATCCGCCTCGAACGCCGCGGCCAGCAGGCTCGAAGAGGTTCGGCCGATCGCCTGGGCTCGGCCGTGGAGGTACCGACCGACCTCGTGGTGGAACTCCGCCGTTCCCATCGGCCGCGCGAACGCCTCGTCGCGGATCAGTTCGCGATAGAAGGCGTCGGTGTCGAGCAGGGTCTTGTAGTCGAAAACGATGTCGTAGATTCGGATGACGTCGTGCTGCCTCAACTCGTAATCATCGAGGTTCGGCCGGCTCTGGTGCAGCGGAAGGTCGAGCGCGTAGTGGGTGTCGTGATAGAGATTCGCCCCGGTTGAGACGATCCAGTCGACGAACCCCGCCTGAATCATCGGGATCAGGCAACTGATCCCCAGCCCGGCCGGGGTGAGCGCGCCTGAGAGGGTCAGCCCGACCGTGCAATCAGGCTGGAGCAGTTTCTGGGTGAAGACCCGGCAGACCTCGCGAAGCCGGCCGGCGTTGTAGCTGGAGAAAGCACGGTCGATCAGCTCGGCCGCCGTCTCGGTCCCGGAGACCGGCGGCGGCGCGATCCGATGCTGACTGATCGACTGCAAGAATCCGTCATCGCTCATGGGAACATTCGTCTGGGTCGTTGGCCCAGGCTCGCGTCGTCAGGGGATCAGAATGGCGGCGGCGACGACGGTGGTCCAGAGGCCGTCCTTGTGGCCGACGGCGGTCTGGGTGATTTCCTTGGTCTTGTAGAAGACGTCGGCGATTTTCCAGATCTCGCGTTTCTCGTCCCACGAGCTATTCGGGTTGAACTCGACGCCGAGGATGGTGGCGAGCATTTCGGCGGCGAGATCCTCGGCATAGTCGGCGGCGGTCTTGGCGGTCTGGCCGTAGGCGTGGTGCTCGGAGAGGTAGCCAAAGAGGCTACGATCGCGCGGAATCGCGACGCCGACGCTCGCGGCGACGAGCCGGTTGGGCTCGGCGGTGGCGCTCTCGCTCATCACGACGTGGACGATCTGGCCGGGCTGGAGCTGCTTGAGCCCCTCGTCGACCGAGATTTCCTTGCAGTTCGGCGGGAAGATGCTCGAGACGCGGACGAGGTTATAACAAGCGATCCGGGCATCTCGGAGGGCCAACTCGAAGCTGGTAAGCTTCTCGCGGTGTGTTCCGACGCCCTTGGTGAAGAACAGTTTTGTGGGTACGTACATCTTGTGGCTGACACCTCCATGGCCGGCCGACGTCGCAGGTCGGTCCGGGCTGGTTCCCGCCGGGTCTGGCATGCATCGCCCCGGCGCGCGGCCCGGGTGCAGACAAAATTATTATGGGATCACCCCGCGGCTTCAAGTCCAGCCGGGGATGAACTTTCGAGGACGCCGCGGCGGGGGCTGTCTCAGACGACCAGGATGATCAGGCAGGGGACCTCAACATTCCCGGATTGCGGGTTTGGGCGAGGCTCGGGCTGGGCGTAGTCATTCAGGTCGACCGTCCGGACCCGGATCTCGTAGGCGCCTGGCTTCAATCCCTCGATCCGGAGGGTCCAGGGGACCCAGCTATAGGGCAGGGGCCAGACCTTCGGCCGTCCGGTCGCAGGGTCGACGTCGAGAACGCCCTCGGGGAGCCGGCCTCCGGCCAGGTTCGCGGTCCAGTCGTCGGGTGGGCCGGGCGGGAGCGGGATCTCCTTCCAGTCGGCGGTCGCCCAGGCTGGATCGTCGGGGTCAAGCTGGCCGTGAGTCCCCTGGTCGGGTCGCACCCAGTATTCCACCCGCTTCAAACCCGAGAGGCCGACGATCGCCACGCCCCGGATCGCCACCGGCTCGCCGCGTCGGAAGGCCGAGGGCGCATGGACGTCGAACCGGGCCGCGGTCTTCCTCGTCGTCTGTGGGTCGTTGTTCTGGAGCAGGGCATAGGTGTCGTTGGCTCGGAAGTCGTTCGTGAGCACGATCCGGTTGAGCCACTTGATCGACTTGTATCCGTAGGCCCAGGGGACCAGCATTCGAACCGGACCGCCGCGCTCGATCGGGAGCGGATCGCCGTTGAGCCGGAACGCGAGGAACGCGGGCACCTCGCCAGGCGGCGTCTCCAGCGCCTCGCTCATCGAGAGCGAGCTGACGAATCGACCGACCGGGTTACTGTAGTATCCCGTGTAGTACAGACGACGTGCATTCCGGATTCGGCCGAGCCTCGTCAGGACGTCGCGGAGGGCCACGCCCTCCCAGAGACCGTTGCTACATAGTCCGCTTCGAGGTGCGTTCATCAGGCAGACCATCGCCCTGGCGCACCGCACCGGCCGGTCCCGGAAGATCGCTTTCAGATCGTGGAGCGTCAGCGCGGTGCCGTCATCCTTGCGGAGAGCCCGATCGAGAGTCGGCCGGAAGGGCGGCTCCTCGGGGACAACCTCCAGCCGCCACGAGTCGGGCGTTACGCCGGCCTTTGCGCGGGCCTCGGCCCCGAGCTGATACGGGCGGCTCCGCGCCAGTTCAAAGAATGAGCTGGCTGGCGTGAAAAAATGGTCCATGTATCCGGCCCGGGCCCTGGCCATCCTGCGTGCCTCCTCTGGTGGTCCAAGGTTGACCCGGAGCGCGGCCACCTTGCGAGACCTCCGATATCCGTTCGCCGACGCGTTTCCTTGTTCGATCGCACTCCTCGTACCGACGATGTGGCGTGTAATCAACACGGCCGCCCCGTCGGGGTCCGGTGTCATGGGGCCGGCACCGGACTTGCAACAATCTGGTTTATCAGCATTCTCCAACGAGATGCGGCACAGGGGCAACCCCCTGGATTGGGCTTCAGGGTCACCTCGGAGTTCGCGAGATATCGAGTCGGGGCCGATCCTCGGCCCCGTAGAGATGGGTTTCGCCATGAGAACCAAGTACCCCAGATCGCGGGGAATGGTTGCGCTCGGTCTCTGCGCGGCCTTTGCCCTACTGACCGTCGCCGTCGTTCCAAACGCCGAGCGGACTCCGTCGCGCCGCCCGGTCGCAGACTCGTATTACATGGTCATCTATTCGGCCGAGAAGGCGAACACGCCGACGCGGTCGCATTGTTTCGCGACCTTCGCCCGGGTGAGCCAGCCTGGCGGATCGTCGGATCAGCCGAAGGTCGAGCTGCACC
>DAHZZC010000589.1 GCA_027435495.1 Planctomycetales bacterium | reverse complement strand
GCGCAATTACAAAGAAGCTATCAAACTTCTCGAGCCGGAGGACAAGGAAAACTTTCTCGCCCTCCATTACCGACTCGGTCGGGTCAATGAGTCGCTCAGCAATCGCGAGGCCGCCGAAGAGCATTACAACGAGGTTCTCGCTGTCGATTACAAGTATCAGGACGCTGCCGATCGGCTGCGTCGCTTGATCTGATCGCCCTGTCCGTGGTATCTTGTTGAGGGGCCAGGGGCGGTCGCCATCGGGCGAAGATCGCTGATGAACCATAGCGTGAGCTCCCGTGCCGAATGCTCCCTCGGTGACGCCGGGAGGCGTCGTGCGCATCAATCATCGAGAACGATCCGGAAACCATGCCTAATTCTCCTTCGGCCGAAAAGCGTCTGCGGCAGAGCCTGAAACGCCGCATGCACAATCGAATCACGAAGAAGGTCATCAAAACGCTGATGAAGCGGACACTCGAGGAGGTCGCCTCGAACGACCTCGACAAGGCCGCCGAATCCTTCAAACAGGCGGCGGCCAAGATCGATAAGGCAGGAGCACGGCGCGTCTTGCACCCGAACACCGCCGCCCGCCGCAAGAGCCGGCTCGCCCGTTCGTACAACGCGGCGATCGCCAAGGCCCAGCAGACGAAACAGCCCGAATCGTCCGGCGCCTGATCGAAGCCTTCACGATCCCCGCGACGATCGAGTTGGGAGGGTTCAGACGGGAGCCACGCCGATGCCCACCCTCGACGAGGCTCTCCCGCTGATCCTCAAGGCCACGCTTCGGTCAACGCCTGGCGCGGTCCACCCCTTCGATAGTGTTCGTCTGTTTGCCTCGGCCGTCGCTGCTCTGCTCGATCGGCAACTCCGCCCATCGGTCTGGCGGCCGATTGTCGAGGCGCTCAAGGATGCGGGCCTGCTCGATCCCGAACCGATGGACCGTGCCGGGATGCTCGAAATTCAGGAAGCGATTCGTGGCAAGGCCCCTGCGATCTCCCCCCGCTCCCTGTCCCCGGTGAAGCAATTGGCGCGCTGGCTCGTCGATCGGCACCAGGGCCGTGCCGAAATCCTTGCTGAGCCTAGACTCTCCATCGAGGTACTACGCGAGGAACTCGCATCGATTCGTGGGATCGGTCCGGCAGGAGCCGATGCGATCATCCTTGCCGTCTCAGGCCGCCCAAGCTATCCCGTCGACCGCGGGACCTATCGGATTCTCGTTCGACATGGCTGGCTCGATGCCTCCTCGTCGTATGAGGAGGCACGCGACTTAATGGTCCACCACGCTGGCGATGACTTGGTTCGACTCGGCGAGGCGGCGGCCGGGATGACCTGGCTGGCCTCTCATTTCTGCCGGGTTACTGCTCCACGATGTGAAGCATGTCCTCTTGCATCGATGCTTCCGCCGGGCGGACCAGTCGGGGCGGAAACCGATTGAATCAATGCGGATAGGCCTTACTTTGTGGATTCTCGCGCACAGAGGTATTCGACGGGACATTGCGAGCCACCGAAGCATTGGATGCGACCGGCGTCCTTCCACGTATACTCGGATAGAATCCGACCACATGGCCCGACCGGTCTATCCGTCCCGACGAGTCCATTCCGACGATGGCCGGCTCACCACGGCCACTCGCCGCGAACAAGGAACCAATTGGGATTGGGGGCGGGGGTAGCTGGGCACTCCGTCCCGATCGCCTCCTCAATAGGCTCCGGCCCGTTCCCATCCGACCCGTCGGTGTCGAAGTATGGACGGACCCGTTCGCATGGATCAGCGGAAGCGGCGGAGGTGGGATGCTGGCCTCAGGTCTCTTCGCCCGCGAGATCAGAGGGGTGCCAGTTTGCCCCGCCGCCGGAAGCGTCAGCAATATCAACGAGCAAACCGTCGTCCCCAGAATCGAGAGATGCCTCATGGTGGACACCTTTCCGGTGGGACTCTTACAGTAAGTCCATGCCGGTCGACGGAAGAATCCAATAGGCCCCGTCGCCAGACCCATACTTCATCGTTCGATCATCCCGCATTGCTGGGACTTTCGCAACCCTGATGCAAAAAAATGTGATGGCAGACGCCAGCCCTCCTCGCGATGTACCAGAGATGGCCCGAAACGTGATCGACCTAGCACTTTCTTCGTCCTGCATTCTTAAGCGTTTTTCCGGGAAATCTATTGCCATACCAAGGCGGTTTTGGATACAATGATTAAACCTATCAGTTGCTCCCCGAAACATCTCATCACGGAGGATGTCAGCGCGGGCCGTGTGCATGACCCCTGCACTGACCGCCTGGAGGTACGCCGATGACCGCCGTACGGTCTCATTCTTCGAACAGCCCAGGCGGATCCGAGGATGAGGATTCCGCCCGGATTCTCTGCCCGAGTTGCGCCAGGACTCTCTCGCTTCATCAGCCGGACGAACGTTTGCCCGATCGGTTGCTGGGTACGTGTCGATCGTGCCTAGCCTGGTTTCTGGTGGATGGAGACGGCGCTATCACGTTCCACCTGCCCGATCCCGAGTCTTCGGAAGGCTCTGGTTCTCCGGTGCATGCCGGCGGCGGGATAACGGGGAATCGTCGGACGGGCCGGCTCGATTCGGATCGTACGGGAGATGGTCCTGGCCGGAGTTGATGTAAGGAGTCCCCTGATCAGAAGGGATCACGGCCGCTCGTCGGGAGAGTCAACGAATCGCAGTGACGGGTTTGCAGGATCGGGGGAGCGCCCCGGGCCAGTGCGAGTCCGTTGGCGTGAGAGGCGGACATGGCGGGTCGCAACCAGCATCGCTGCGATTGCGATCAAGCAGAGGGCGAGCGACGGGTTGCCGGACTCGATCCTTCCGGCCTCTCGTGGATGGCTCTCGGGCGAATCGGCCCGGTTCGGATTGTCGGGAGCTGGCGGCTGGTCGCCGACGATCAGAGGTGCCAATCGATCACCGTCGCTGGCCCCATATCGGATGGTCCGAAGGAATGTCCCGGTGAATCGGACCGGTTGGCCAGTGGTCTGTCGAGGGTTACCAGAGGGCAGGGGGTAGACGGCGCAGAATGGGTCACCCGTTTTGGAGAAGATCCACGACTCCGCCAGGGGAGGGAATTCGCCAACCGGCCCCTGGCGGAAGGTCCGTTCGAGCCGCCCCCGGATCATCACACGGCGGCCGAGATATTCGGAAGGGTGGTCCCAGAGGTTACGGAACGAGACCTCAACTGGCCCGTGCAGGGGTTGTATGACGCTGGCAGTCGGCCGCCCCTTCAGCGCCTTGGCATAGGCCGAGAGGTCGCCGAGGCCCAGTCGATCGCTGGTGGCAGGAGTGTTCTGAGCCGCGGCGAGGCCTGGGATGATGGTAGCCAGCACTACGATTGAGGTGTTCCGGGCGATCATCTCGAGGACCTCTGGCGGCTCAACGCTGGACCGATCGGCGGTGGTCCTCCGGTCGGCGAGAGCCGGATCGAGTAGACACCCGCCGCCGAGCAGGTTGAGATGATCTGAGCCGCCGGTTCGTAGCGGAGGCGATCGTCGGCGACCAGTCGAACGCGAAGGGAACGTCCATCGAGGAGGCGGGCATACTGGCGAAGACGTCGACTGAGAGTTGGGAGGTCGGGGACGGTCGCCTCGCCCAGTCGAAGGTTCTTCAGGTCGCCCAGGTCGTTGGCCTCGGCGCGGATAAGCAGATCGTTTTCCAGGTCGGTATCGGCCCGACGAAGCTCTCGGGGGCGGGCTCGCCCTTCGGCGGCGGCGGGGAGCGCGGCGGGTGTCGTGGGGAGGTCAAGGTCGAGGTGCGTCTCGTCCGACGGGGACTTGAAGGTCAGGATGAAAAAGGCCAGGAGTTGGAAGGCCATGTCGAGCATGGGCGTGACGGGGAAAGCGACCTCTTCGGGGGCAGTCGGTCGGTAGCGTCGCGATCGAGGCAGATCGGGAGCGACCGCCTGGTTCCGGGCGGTTGTCGGGTCTCGCTCGGGGCCAGTGAGCGTCCACCCTCCGCCCAGGCCCCCGCCGGCGCCGATCCCATCGCCAAAGTTCATCGGGCGTGCCTCCTCAGTACGATAAGGCTGAAATGGGCGAACCCTTGATCCTGCGCGGCGGCGAGGGCCCGCCGGACGGAGCCGTACGAGGCGGTTCGATCGGCCCGAAGGATCACAATCGTGGGCAACTCATCGGATTCTATCGAGGGCCCGTTCCCGCGAATTGCCTTGAGACCCTCGCGCCGAATCTGCGCCTGTTGAGCCCACCAAGTCGAGGCCATTTCCTCTCCAAGCCACTGGCCGCCGTCCTGGAGTCGCCCTTGAGCGTCCATCGTGACCGTCAGACGGTCGAACGTTAGGTCCGATCCCGGCAGAGCGGCCGGCGCTAGCGGCAGGCGAATCGCCTTGTTGGCTCCTTCCAGCCGCGAACTGAAGTGGACCAGCATCATGAAGAAGGTGATGAGCTGGAGGACGACATCGAGTAGTGGGGTGAGGTTTGGATTGAGAGAAAGCGAGGAACGTCGATGGTGGCTCGGCATGGGGCCTCCTGCAATCGGGTTGGGCGGTGCGGGGCCACGGCTGACTCAATCGTCGGCGTGTGACGAGCCTGAGGACGGCAGGGCGGCTCGAAGTGGTCCGCTTCCAGGCTGGGCGGAGCCCGCGGCGATCGCAGCGTTGACTGCGAACGGATGAGCGTGCTGCGAGGGCGAGGGCGGGGAAGTGGACGAAGGCCCCGCACCAGTCGATGGGGCAGGTCGGCTCGTCTGAACGCCGGGCCCGAACCGTTCCAGGAGCGGATCGGCCATCATCCCCACTTCTAGCGAGAGCCGAGCGATCCGATTGCGGAACATCGCGTAGAAGTAGATCGCCGGGATCGAGATCGCGATCCCCTCCAGCGTCGCGAACAGCGCTGTCGAGATCCCCGCCGCGAGGTCGCTCGCCTGAGGCGACGCGCCCGCCTGCGCGATCACCTGGAACGACTTGATCATCCCGTAGACGGTCCCCACGAGGCCGATCATCGGCCCGAGCGTCCCGACCGTCGCCAGGTACGTCGTCCGATGCTCCATCTGCATCGTGACATCCTCGTTCGCCAGTTCCATCGCGCGACGGGCTGGATCGAGCCCGTTCGGCAACTTGCGGACTCCAGAGCGCAGCACCTGGGCGAGGAACGAATCGTCCTCCGCCAACCGTTCATACGCTTCCTTGAACCGGCTCCGATCGAGCAGATCCTCGAGTTCCTCCACCATTCCCCGGGGCACGGCGACCGCGGCACGGTAGTGCAGAAACATCCAAACCACCAAGGCGAAGAGGTAGAACGACATGAACAGGATGATCAGCCCGATGTAACCGGAGCCGCGGATGATCCAGCCGATCACCGACTGGGCCCTTTCACCGGTCGAATCGGCAGGGACCGGCTCGACGTCGGTCGAGGCCGGATCGCTCTGGCCCTCCGAGACAACGGTCGATGCAACGGAGGTCCCACGCCGGAACTCCTGGCCCCGGGCAGTCGTCGCTCCTCCAATTATCATCAGCATCAGGCCCACGGTTATAGCCAGGGCGATGCCCCAATCCCGATTCGCAAACTCCGTCACGGCCACGCGATGTCCCCGCTGCTCGCTGTTCACCGGTCGTCTCGACGCACACTCTCAAATTATCGCAACGACCATGCCAGGGGCAACGCATCGTGCCGGCAAGCTTCACCATCCTCGGTTTGAATTGCCGTTCGTCTCTCTCGCCGTCGAGAGGCTCATCTCTCTTTCGCAAAGAGGCTTGCGGTCGGGGCCTTGCTCCCGGATCAACCTTTCGATCGTCATGTCTCGATACAGTGTCTCCACTTGCGCAATGCTGTGATCCAGGCATCGCTGCAGGGAGCAAAGCTCTTCGCCGTGCGATTGAAGCCCAAGAGGACACTCCACGATCCGCTGA
>DAHZZC010000588.1 GCA_027435495.1 Planctomycetales bacterium | reverse complement strand
CTCGCAGAGGTGCGACCCAATAAATCCTGCGCCGCCGGTAATGACCGTCCTCAAGGGCCTGGCTCCTTCGATCGGTGGGAATGGCTGGCGGTCGAGAATCCCCGACCCGCGCTTAACCATACAATTTCAACGAGTCGGATGGCAACGCCGACCAGGCCATCCGGCCGGTGCGTCGGGCAACGCCCATCGCCATGCGATTGTGGATGTTGGCGGGGCTATCTTGATTGATTCTGCGGTTGGCACTATACTATGTTCAGAAAGTTCTATCATGGCGCTGGGCCGGCGATTTGTCGGGCCTGTCTTCCTGCGCGGCGGAATCGTCGCGAGTTCGGGATACTGAGGAGCCGAATGGGATCTCCCGAGCCGTCCGACGCGATGACCGCGCGGTGGGGCCGTCAAGAGTCGGATGCGGTACCCGAGGGCCGCGACGGCAGCCTCAGCCTGATCCTCCCGATCATCGATGGATCGTCCCTGGTGTCATCCGACTGGTCTTGGCTCCGCCAGGTGATCGAGCAGGCCAGGGCTGCGGGAACGCTTGAGGTGTTGGTGGTCGGCGACGAGGCCGATCTGGAAGGGATCGCGGCCAGGGAAGGATGGAAGCTCGTTCCGGTCTCACGCGGGAGCTGGGACGATCGGGCGAGGGCGGGGCTCGCGACGTCCACCGGCGATCGCCTGATGGTCCTGGACATCTCGCGATCCTACGCTGATTCAGCGGTCAGTGAGATGCTGCGCGCGGTCGCCGCTCGTGATCCCGACCTGGCCATCGCCGTCCCGCGAGGAGGTACGGGCGGTTCGGAAGTCTGGCGGCTGGGAGCCTCGGCGGTGAGCCGGTTGATCCTCGGCTCGGGCGATGTCTTCTCGGGGCTCCTCGTGATGCGACGGTCGCTCTGGGAGCGGGGCGGGCGCCGGCTCTCGGGGAACGGGTCGAGCCTGGTGCTGGAACTCCTCCTCCGGCGGCCAGGGCGGTGCGTGGATGTCCGAGTCCCGGTCGGCGACCAGTTCGCCCGGCAGCGGTTCGGGGTGCGCGATCTTCGATCGTTGAAGCATGTCCTCGACGGCCGATACGGCAGCTTCTCCCGGCTGATCCAGTTCTGCTGCGTGGGGGCCTCGGGGATGGTCGTGGATCTTTCGATCTACGCTCTTTTACAGTGGTTGCTCTCGTTCACGGCGATCGCCGGGACCCCTGTCGGACGATCCGGCTTCTCCTGGACTCTGGCGATTGCGGCGGCCATCTCGATCAGCACCGCGCTGGTCTGGAACTTCACGCTCAACCGACGCCTGACCTTCAACGATGCTCGGGGCGGATCGTGGGGGCGGCAGTTCCTCGCCTACGTGTTGAGCAATGCGCTGGCGATCGCCTTGAGCTTCTCCCTTCGGTTGTACCTGCCGGCTCGGGTCGGTTTCTTCGCCCGGCACCGGCTGGCCGCGGCCGTCGTTGGGATCGTCACGGCAACCGGGGTTAGCTTCTCCATGTCGCGGTGGATCGTCTTCGCCCGACGGCCGGAACGGTCACCCGCTTCCCAGGCTCCCGAGTCCGACCTGGTCCCGCCCCCGTCCGTCCTCGTTTGAGCGGGTGCCCGCTCCCGCAGCAAGAATCGCGATCGCAGGGACGATGGGGGCTCGCATTCGGAGGTCGGTCCAGAAGGCAAGGTGGACGATCGTCAGGCCGAAAACGGCCATCGTCGCGGCGATCGTCGGCCAGGACCAGGCCGGGCGTCGGAGGACCCCCAGCGCAAGGGCTGTCCAGAGCGGGATGGTCCAGATCATCGTTGCCACCCGGGCGGGTCGTGGATAGACGGCCTCGGAGGGTGCCACGGCCCAGAATCTCCCGAGTCGGGCGATCGAGGCGCGGACAAAATCCAGGGGCTGCCGCCGCGCAAGGGCCAGTACCTGGTTGCGAACGAATCGGTCCGCCTCAGGCTCGGTCAGGCCGGCGGTCTCTCGATTGACCGAGTCCCACCAGTGCCACTGGTCGTCTCCGGTCCAGACGCGACCGGGCGGCCCGTCCAGGATGTCTCGGTAATAGACCTCGTTGTTGGCGAGAGCGAGGGTATATCCGCCGTGAGTGGTCGTCCAGATGGGCTCGCCGATCGCGACGAGGTTCCGCAACATCCAGGGGAGCAGGACGATCGTGGTCGTCGCGGCCAGGATGGTCGAGCGAGTCAATCGCTCGCGCCAGCGGCCCAGTGGCGCGACGAGCCCGGCGGCGATTGTTAGCGTCGAAATGGCCAGCAGACTCGGCCGGCAGAGTCCGGCCAGGCCCGAGGCGATCCCGCCGAAAATGGCCCCCCGACGGCCGCCGAGGGAGAGCCCGGCGAGCATCGCCGCGACGAGGAACGCCGCGGGGGTCTCCGTCATCACCGAGCTCGACTGCCAGAGCAGAACCGGATCGCACGCCACGACCATCGCCGCGACCATCGCCCGGCGCCGGGAGAGCCCGAACCTGGTTGCTGCCGCGGCGGTCATCGCGACCGTCCCGGCTCCGAGCCCGAGGTGAAGCGCGCCAATTCCCCAGTAAGCCCATCGCCCGAGCCCGACCGCCGGCACCAGGAGCAACGGATACAGGGGCGGTCGATAAGCGGTCAGCCGCCCCCCAAGAGCAAATCCCTCTCCCGAGGCCAGCGATCGGGCCATCGGCAGATAATTGTCGGGATCGTCGAAGACCCGACCGCCACGCGCCAGGACGGCGACTCTCAGCACGATCGAGAGGACCACGATCGCGGAGAGCGGATGCCGGCGAAGGCGGGAAAACATCGATCCGGGACCTCCGAGGCGACGACCTTGACCCGATCGTTGTATAATGACGCGTCTCCCACCCTCCGACAAGCATTCGCCACGAGAACAACCCTCATGCCACGCCGACCGACAATCTTTTCCCTCACCAGCATGCACGACTCGGGAATGCAGAGGCTCCGCGAGGCCGGCGAACTGCGGATGGCCACCGCCCTCGACCCGCCCACCTTGCGCCGCGAGGTCGTCGGCGCCGAGGCGCTGGTGATCCGGACCGGCGGCGTGATCGACGCCGCACTCCTCGACGCTGGCCGCGGGTTGAAGGTCGTCGGGCGGCACGGGGTCGGCTACGACCAGATCGACGTTGACGCCGCGACCGCGCGCGGGGTCCAGGTCGTCTACACGCCGGGCGCGAATACCCAGAGCGTCGCCGAGCACGTCCTCGCGATGATGATCGGCCTCTCGAAGCACTTCACGAAGATGGGCGCCGAACTGGCCGCGTACAACTACCACGCCCGGACGAGCATGACCGGCCGCGACATCGCCGGCAAGACCATCGGGATCATCGGCTTCGGGCGGATCGGCCGCCGCGTCGGCGAGATCGCCCACATGGGCTTCGGCATGCACGTCCTCTACAACGACATCGTCGCCCCGCCCGAGGAAGTCGAGCTCCGATGCGATGCCCGGCGGATGGAGCTACCTGAGCTTCTGGCCGCCTCCGATTACGTGACCATGCACGTCCCGCTCGACGCCAGCACCCGGAACATGATCAACCGCGAGACCCTCGCGATGATGAAGCCCGACGCCATTCTGATCAACTGCGCCCGAGGCCCCGTCGTGGACGAACCGGCGGTCGCCGAGGCCCTCGACGCCGGCAAGCTCTGGGGCTACGGCGGCGACGTCTTCACCATCGAGCCGCCGCCCGCCGGCCATCCCCTGATCGGCCGCCGGGACGTCCTGCTGACACCCCACAGCGCAGCCCAGACCGAGGAATCGCTCCGCAACATGGCAACCACGATCGCCGAGGAGGTCGTCGGCGTCCTCAACGGCGTGGTCCCGCGCTACCCGGTCAACGACCCGATGCAGGTCGAGCAGATCCGCCGCCAGCTCGGACTCGAGCCGCTCTATCAGCGGGTGCAATGATCCTCAACGATCCACCTGCTCGACCGCCGCCTTGACTCCTGGTGCGGGCCTTCCAGCTTCAGGAGTCAAGGCCCTGGGATCTCCCCCGACCCCTTCCCACTCAGTCACCGTTGGCCGCCTGCGCAACCTTCTCGCTTCCACCGGCCTTCTCCAGCGCCTGCGTCAGAAACGCGGCGAAGGCGCGAGGCTCGTTGAAACCACCGATCCGATCGACCACCCGGCCGTCCGGCGAAAGCACGACGTAGATCGGATTGGTCGCCTCCCCCGTCATCTTCAGGAGAAGATCCTGATTGATCTCGGCTCTCTCAGTCCACTGCTGAGGGGTGAGGCTCGGAATCTTGACGAAATCGGTGTAGAGCTGCACCGTCACAAATCGCTTGAGCAGCGGGAGAACCTGGCGATTCGGAAAGACGCCAATCTCCATCTGCCGGCAATTGGTGCAATTGACGCCCGTGAAGTCGATCAGAATCGGCCGCTTCTCGCGGGCCGCCTCTTCCCTCGCCTGCGAAAGGCTCATCCCCCACTGAACCCCGTGAAAGCTCTTCTGCTGGCGCTCGGCCTCGTCGGGATCGGTGGATGTCGCTCGGACCTCAGGCGACGACTCGCCGCTGGCCATCGCGACCGGCGGAGCGATCAGCTCGCTGATATCCGGCGGCAATAGACCGACGATGATCCGGTTCCAGAGCGGACCCTTCGGCGCGTGGCCGAAGAGCGCGGGCGTCAGGAACAACGCCAGCCCGAGAAATGCCGCGCCGGTAAGCATCCGGCCGGCTCCGACCTTCACCTCGTCGTGGTCGTGATCGGTCCGGAACAGGCCGAGCAGGTAAACCCCGCAGACCGTCGAAAGCGCGATCCAGGAAGTCAGCATCATTGGGGCGTTCATCCAGGCGTCTTCCGCCGGAACGAACGACTGCTCGGCCGTGTTGACGAACTTCAGGGCCGCCCCGATCTCGACGAGACCGCCGACCACCTTCACGGCGTTCATCCAGTCGCCGCTACGAGGCATCCGGGAGATCATCCCCGGCGAGAGGGCCAGCACGAAAAACGGCAGTGCCAGGACGGTGGAAAACGTCGCCAGTCCGACGATCGGGTAGAAGAAATCTCCGCCAGCCGCCATCGCCAGCAGACCACCGACCACCGGGAACGTACAGGTGAACGACGTGATCGTCAACGTGAGCGCCATGAAGATCACACCGACCACCCCGCCCCGGTTCTCGCCCTGCGACGAGGCGTTCAGGAGAAAGCTCGGCAATCGGATCTCAAACATCCCCAGCAGACTCAGCCCGAAAACCAGGAACATCAACGCCACGAAAATGTTCAGCCAGGCGTTGTTCGCGAGTGTCTGCAGCGCCGAAGCAGAGAAAAAGAACGAGCAGAGCACACCAACCGCCGTGAAGACTCCGATGATCGAGAGGCAATATGTGATCGCCAGCCCGGTCGCCCCGACACGTCCCGACTGGCTTTGACCCTGCTTCACGAAGAAGTTGACCGTGATCGGCACCATCGGCCAGACGCACGGCATCACCAGCGCGAACAACCCCCCCAACGCCGAAGCGATCAGGAACGGAATCAGACCCTGCTCGGCCTTCTGGGCGATCTCGCTACGGATCGCTGAGCCGGTCGAGGCCACGTCGGGTGGCGCGGAAGCGACGGCCGACTTCTCGGGCGCCGGTGGTGCGGCCGGCTTCGGGATCTCGGGCTTCGGGGTTGTGGACGCCGCCACCGTCGGGGGCGGAGCGGCCGACCCGCCGGAAAGAACTGTAAGGGTCGTTTCGGGGAGAGTCCACTGGCCCGCCATGCTGCAAGAGGAGGCGTTGCAGACCATGTAGCCGGCCTGCACCCGCAGGATCTTCTTGCCGGGCTCCGCGCCGGGCGGGACCTTCAGATGGATGCTCCAGGAAACCTCGTCCTCGTAATATTCGACGAACGGGATATCCGGAAAGGCAGGCTCGGGGTGCCGGATCGGCTCGCGAGAGGCCGTCCAGTCCCCTTCCGGCATGAGTCCACCCGTGTCAAAGAGATCGAACGTGGTTGGAAGCGGTCCGGCGCCTGGCTTCGCAGCGTCACGGCTATACTTGTAGATGTGAAAGCCCGGGTCGACCTTCGCGGTTACCTTGAAGGCGACCGTACCGCCCGGATGGGCCTCGGCCGGCTCGACGGAGGTGGTTAGCTTCGCGTTCTTCGACTGGAATCGGGCTCGGGAATCCTTCTTCTTCGGAGCGGGCCCCTGGGAATCCGCCGCCTGTGACCGTTCCACGAGCAGGAGCGGCCCCGCAATCAGCACCAGAAGGCACAGGGCCGACGCGCCGACGGCGGCGGGCCAGCCGAGGTGGGCTCGACGCATGTCTTTCTCCCGTTGGTCCTTCCGTTCTCCGCTCCGAGCCGACGATGGCCCGAACGGGCCTGGAATCCCGATTCACTGTCATTCTAGCGGCCCAGACCAGGGGGGACAACGCGCGCCGGACGGCCGGGGATCGGTCGTACGGCCCAACCGGCTGGAAAAAACGCGAACTCTCCACCCGCCGGGCTTTCCCAAACTATGGTTCTTTTAGCCGGCTCAGGACCGATCGTGAGCATCCCGATCCGGGGCCGGCTGCGCAGTCTCGTGCGCCGAGATCGAACCAAGAGGCGATCCGATGTCGTCCCGAGCCCCCGATCTGTCTCCCTCCGCACCGCAG
Organism: Planctomycetales bacterium; assembly: GCA_027435495.1. Lineage (GTDB taxonomy): Bacteria > Planctomycetota > Planctomycetia > Isosphaerales > Isosphaeraceae > JAKAUH01. The sequence continues at coordinate 1,751 of DAHZZC010000588.1, read as the reverse complement.
CCGCCCGATCCGGGTCCATCGACGAGCCTCCGGGCTCTGGACGCTCCGATGGCCGTCATCCCCGCGCGTGGCGATCGATCGATCGGCGACTCCCGAGGTCCTTTGGCCAGTTTTGCCAGTGAGGTTGAGGCGCTCCGGCGTCGCCGCCTCGCCGCCACCGCGGCGTTTCTGGCCGGAAACTACGGACTGGTGGCGACCTGGATGTTCCTCAGCAACAACTCGGGCACGCTCACTGTCGACGGGGGGCGGTTTTCGATCCGGATGATGCTCTGCGTCCTTCGATGTGTGATCGCCGCCGTGGTCGCGGTCGGGATGGTTCGCTGGTTTCCGGACACGCGCCGCGCCACCCGAGCGGTCGAGTACGGGCTCTTCCTCGGAATCACTTTGTCCTACATGGCCTCGGAGTACTTCGTTGGGCTCGACCTCCTTCGGCGCGGGCCTTCATCGATCCCGATTTTCCTCGCGTTCGACAAGAACATCGTGATCGAGCTCCTGGTTCTGATGATCATCTACGGAACCCTGATTCCCAATCGCGCCTCAATCGCGGCCCGGATGCTGGTGTTGATGTTCGTCGGACCAGTAGCCGTTCGCTATCTGCTCCTTCACCACAGCGATCTCGGTCAGGTCCACGAGGAACTGATGCGGGCCGAGGATCTGCTCGTGAACCCCATGTTCCAGGCCATCGGAATGGCGATGGCGATTCACGGGTCGTTCCTCACCAACGGGTTACGGACCGAGTTGCACCGGGCCCGGAAGCTCGGACAGTACCGGCTGATCCGCAAGCTGGGCGAGGGCGGGATGGGTGAGGTCTACCTCGCCGAGCACCAGCTTTTGAAGCGGCCCTGCGCCCTGAAGCGGATCAAGTCCGACGCCGGCTCCGACCCGATCGTGCTGGCCCGGTTCGAGCGCGAGGTGCAATCGGCCGCCCGATTGGCCCACCCCAATATCGTCGAGATCTACGATTACGGCCGGGCCGACGACGGCACCTTCTACTACGTGATGGAGTATCTTCGCGGTCTCAGCCTGCTGGAACTGGTGCGAAAGGCCGGCCCCCTGCCGCCCGGAAGGGCGATCTACCTCTTCCGTCAGGTTTGCTCGGGCCTGGCCGAGGCCCACGCGTTGGGGCTGGTCCACCGCGACATGAAACCGGCCAATGTGCTGGTCGCGGTTCGCGGGGGCGAGTCGGACGTGGCCAAGATCCTCGATTTCGGGATCGTCAAGCTGATGCAGGACCCCGAGGCCGCCTCACTGACGATCGACGAGTCGGTCCGCGGGACTCCGATGTACATGGCCCCCGAGCAGGCGACCGGCGACCGATCGCTCGATGCCCGCGCCGATATCTACGCACTCGGTGCGATGATGTACTTCACCCTGACCGGACGTCCGCCTTTCGAGGGCGGCGGTCCCATCGCCGTGATGTTGGCTCATCTTCGACAGTCGGTCATCCCACCCTCGCAGCTTCGCAACGACCTGCCCGACGACCTGGAGCAGATCATCCTCCGATGCCTGGCGAAAGATCCGGCCGATCGATTCCCCACGGTCAACGCACTGGGCGAGGCCCTCGCCGCCTGTCAATCGGCCTGCGAATGGGGCCCGAACCGCGCCGGTGCCTGGTGGGCCGTCGAGTTGCAAGCGACGCCGATCGATCCCCTACCCTCGGTCCCGGTCACGCGTCCGGTCCGCCCAGCTTCCGGCGACGACCCCGCAAGGACGGTCGGAACGTACCAGCCCGCCTCGTCCCGTCGCCGAAT
>DAHZZC010000587.1 GCA_027435495.1 Planctomycetales bacterium | reverse complement strand
GGCCATGACGGTGACAGGGCTCTGCTGGGCGAATCGCTCGAAGATGTCGTCAAGGACCATGGTGCCACCTCCCTGGAATGCCGCTATCTCCTGGTGTGGACACACTTTACCAGACCCATCGATCCACCTTCAAAGCCCTGGTATTACGAACCTCGTTGGGGTTCGCCCACTCGACATGTTCGACGGTCTTGTGCCAGGCGTTCAAAGGCTCTTCGGCCTTCGGATGCTTGGCCCAAAAAGCACGGAGTTTAGTCTTGGAGATGATTCGCATCCCCGGGCTCCTTGCTCTCGATCGTCTACCGCCTCAACTCTACTTTCGCAAGAGTCGAAAGCCAACCGCTTTTTTCGATCTTTGCGAAGGCAGGCCCCTAACAGTCGGGTGGCCAAAGATTATCCAATGTATCGGGGGGTGGGAACAGGGACATTCCTAGATCTCGACGCGCTCTGGGCAATCTGGGGTGTTTTCCCCGCGTTGCCGACACGACGGGGATAAAGGGTCACGACCCGAGTCGACGTCTGTAAGACGCCCCGACCGGGGAACACGGAAAAGGTCAGGGCACGCGGAAAACCGACCCTGAAGGCTGGCAGATCACCCCGGTCGATCCCTCAGCAATCCCCGGACACCGGGCTTTCCCAGGCCGCAATGTCCACCGGGAGCCCCGGATTTGCACACCCGCTGAGGTCGTTGGAATCGATAGATTCGTTTGGGTCGGCCCGACGGGGTAGGTATCGGGCTCGTCCCCGGGACCGGGTGCCTCGAAGGGCCCACGTGCACCCAATGGTGCAATCGGGAGTCTACAGCATGTTGAAGCGAAGCCGACGGCGGCCGGTGTGCGATTTCCTGGAAGAGAGGACAATGCTCTCGGTGGCCCATGCGCAGCTCGTCGCGCATCGCCAGGAGGTCCGCATCCGAGTCGCGGAGGTCCGGTCCGAACGAGCGGCCGCGCGGATGGACGCGCGGCTCGGCCGCTCCGACCCGGCGGCCGTGGCCACCACCTCGACCAGCAGCGGCGGGACCTCCGGCTCGGTTGTCGGCGGCGGGCTTCTCGCGTTCGGGACACCGCTCACCAACTCGGAGTTCGACCTCTTCCAGCAGGTCGCCATCAACGACAACGCGGTGGCCTTCCTCACCCAGCTCGAGGGCCTCAAGGGGACGACGGCGAGCCTCCAGCAGGCCTCGGCGACCGTCCTCAACGACGCCCGAGACCTCAGCCTCCTGGCGACCCACACGGCGCAGACGCTCGGCGTCTCCCTCCCGGCCTTCCTCCAGGGGAGCGCCTATACCGCCGTCCAGAAGGCCGCGCTCGCGACCAACGGCGGGAGCTTCGAGACGGCGTACATCAGCGCCTTGAACACGATCGGGACCAGCCTCACCAGCGAACTCCAGATGCTCTCGGCGAGCGGGATCAACAGCACCCTGAGCACCTTCGCCGCCACCGCGACGCCGATCGTGCAGACCGACCTGGCCGCGATCAAGACGGTGGCCACCGGCGGCACCAACCCCCTCACACCCGTCAGCACCACGCCCTCCAGCTCGACGCTCAGCTCGACCGACCTCAGCACCGCCGAGACGATGTACTCCTACAACACGTCCGAGGCGTTCCTCGGGCAGCTCGCCGCGCTGGTCTCGACGAACCTCCAGGTTCAGCTCTATGGCGAGAAGCTGGTCATGGACCATACGATGAACCAGCTCAACCAGGGCTTCTACGCGGCGGCCACCGGGACCTACCTGCCGGCCTCGCTCCAGGGCACCGACATCACGACCGCGAAGCAGGTGATCGCCGCCGTCCCGACCGTCACCACCGGCACCGGCACCGGCGCCGGCACGGGCAGCACCGGCGGCGCGAGCTCGTTCGACACCACCTATCTCCAGGCGATGATCACGGCGCACGAGCAGGCCCTCAGCACCTGCGAGAGCACCGCGACCAGCGCCACGAACCTCGTCCTGAAGGCGTTCGCCGTGAGCGCCCTCCCGACCGACCTGATGCACCTCAATGACGCCCTGTTCCTCATGAGAGCCAACGGAGGCGCCAGCCACGCGACCACCTCCTCGGTTCGTGTCGCCGACTTCATGGGACACCGGACGATCCGGGAACTGAGGCGCTAACCGTCGGGAGACGGCGGGATCGCCCCGGCGGAATCCGGGGCGATCTCCTTCGCCCGCCGCTCCTGCTCCAGCCACCGATCGTACCCCGGCGCGTGGGGATCGGGTCCGATGAGCGACCAGGGATGCCACATCGCACGCCGATACTTCAAGGATAATTGTGCGAAGTAATCGACGCATTCCCAACAGAATTCCGGGCGGAAATGACCACGAGAGGCGATCTCACGCCATCCGCGCTCCTGGATGGAGAATTCCTGCGCGCGCCGGTAGTAGACGTACGCTCGTGTCCCCATCATCGCGCTCCAGATGAGCAAGGCCGCCGCGACCACGGCGAAAAGGAGCGTCCGGAGCCGGAATCGCGGCGGGCGAATGGGAGGACTCCATTGGGTTTCGGAGGGATTCTCTCCCTTCTCAAGTGTCCAGGATCGTACCATCCCAGCTTTCGCCTCGCTACCACTCGGAGATCCCACCACGAGAGCCGGTTCCTTTGGCAGAGCCGATCGGCCGTCCTCCTGGGTCTCTCGATCAAAACGGTGCAAGCCAGGGTGGAAGGTCGTCGTGCCGTGCGGCTCGCGAGCCGGGCCGACGCCACGGGTCGAGACGACCGGCGGACTTCGGGGACGTCCGATCCCGGCGCACCCTCGCCCGCTTCCAGGCGGCCCAGGCCACTGTCAGGACCGCCGAGGCCAGCAGCGTTCCGGTAATCGGATGGGACGATCGGGCCAGGCCCGGCTCGCGTTCGATCGGCCGGGCTATTGGACGGACGGGCTTCGCGGACCCATCCTGGGGCGAGACCCTTCCCTCATCGTCGCGGGGCTGGTTGAATTCCGAGAGCAGCGACGGCCCGACCGGGACGCTGAACTCTCGCGAACGAATTGTCCTCGGCGCCCGGGACGGGTCGAGCGGACGGGTCGGTCCCCTCAGCAGTTCGGCCGGGATCTGGTCGGGGGCCGCGTCGAGCGACAGGAGGAATTGCTCGACCCCAGAGACGCCGGCCATCGGTGTCCGCCTGGCTGTCGACGATGGCGCCGTGGCGGCCCCCAGGTCGTTCGTGTTCTCATCAGCACGTCCTGGAACGACGAGCAAAACGGCGACGGCGTCGAGCGCGCTGGGATCCAGCGGGATCAGGTCGGAGACCTGCACCTGGCTGAGTGGCGGCAGGGCCGTGGCGGCGAAGCTCAAGGGCGCCAGCGCAGGGGCCATGAGCGGTGGCAAGACGATACCGATCCGGCCCATTCCGAACGAGGAGCCAGTACCAGCGACCGCGGCCGACGAGGTTGTCTCGACGGACGTCGGGGTCGTGGAGACGGCAAGGGTCGAGGCGGCCAGTTCCGAAATCAAAAGCAGGCCGTTGGTCGGTGTTGGGGTCGCGGTTCTCCCGGCTGCGACGGACGGCAGGGCCGTGGCCGGAAGTGACGGACCGACCGGTAAATTCGGGACCGTCGAGGCGGCCTCAGGTGCGATCTGGACCAGGATCGCCTGATTGCTTCCGCTCTCCGCAACATAGATTTGAAGCGAGCCGGATTGGCCCTTCGAGATCGCCAGATCGGTCGGCTCGACCGTGGCGCCGATGTCGATTGTGCCGGCCGGCGCCGGCCCGCCGGGGCCGCCTGCCAGGATCGTGATCAGGCCATCCCCCTCGTGGGCGATGAACAGTTCGGCGTAGCCGTTTTGCAGGGAGGCCCCCATCGCCCCGGCGACCGGGTTGGTGCCGCCGGTCGAGATCAAGACCGGTTGCGATATCTCCGAGGCGAAGTCCGGGTAATAGATCAGGTTGGCCGAGCCGGCGTCGAGCACGGCCAGGCCGGGTCCTGAGCTGGCGTCAAACCGTCCGACGAACGCCCGGATTGGCGACGGACCGGCCGGCAGGATGATCGGGTTCGTGGCATCGAAGAAGCCCCCGCCGACGCCGCGCAGGATCTCCACGTCGTTGCTTCCCTGATCGACGCTGATGATCGACGGCACTCCTCCGATGTCGGCCACGGTCGTCGAGACCGGATTGTTGCCGACCCGGAGCCGCGGCCGGGTCTGGAGCGTCCAGGCTGCACCCTGCCCGATGCCGATGAACAGGCTCAGGTCGTCCGAACCGGCGTTCGACACGATGATGTCCGGGATCCCGTTGCCGGTGACGTTGGCGACGGTGAGCCCGACCGGGTCCGTTCCGGTGTAGAACGTCAATGGTGCCGCGAATCGGTTGCCGCCCAGGCCGAGATAGACCAGCATGTCGTTCTCGCCTGAGTTCAGCACGATGATGTCCGGGATGCCGTCGCCGTTGAG
>DAHZZC010000586.1 GCA_027435495.1 Planctomycetales bacterium | reverse complement strand
TTACCGGCGACGAGCCGCCGCCGCGGTTTGTCCTGCACCGTGATGGCGAGACGTATCCCCTGGCCGACCTCCGGGCGCTGGTACCCACGGTGCGTCGGATCGGCGAGAAGGGGATGAAGATCACGCGATTCAAGGGGCTGGGCGAGATGGATGCCGACCAGCTCTGGGAGACCACCATGGACCCGACGCGGCGGACGCTCTTGCAGGTGCGTCTTGAGGACGTGGCCGCGGCGAATGACCTGTTTTCCACCCTCATGGGCGACGATGTCGAGCCCCGACGCGAGTTCATCGAGAAGCACGCTCTCGAGGTGAAGAACCTGGATGTTTGAGGACCCGCCCCGGCCCGGCGCCCGGTGGGACCCGGCGGGACTCAGCGGGACTTTTTGGGAGGCCGCGCCGGGGGCGCACGCGATCGATTACCCTTGTGGCAAGGGGTCTGACCCGTGTGGGTCGGCCCCGGCGAACGGCCCCTGTACCGCTCGATCGGGTGCCCTGGCCCGTCCCGATGGGGCACGTCCGGCCGGTTGCCGCCCTGGCGATCGGATCGGGCTTCGAGCGGGATCGAGTGATCTGGTCTGGCATCGAGCCGGGTCGATTTGTGACGAGGCCGCGCGCCGGCCGCGCCGGGGCGAGGCCAGACGACGAGGTTCGTGGACCCCTTTTTTGTCCGCCGGCTGGCGGGCCCTGCGTGGCCTGCGGCTGCCCTGATCTGTTGATATGCTAATGACCCATCCCGAGTGGGAACACACGGCGGGCGTCGCCCAGAAGGTCGCCCGGAGTTTCAGTGACGCGGTTCGCGCCCGCGGGCAATCGTACTTCGTCAAGGGCCGGGTGACGCTGATGGCGTCCCGGCCGGGCGAGGTGGTGGCCCGGGTGCGTGGAACGGCGAAGTATCGTGTTCGGGTTCGGCTGCGGGGGGCGAAGTTGCTGGCCTCTTGCAGTTGCCCGTATTTTGGGCCGCAGGGGGAGCCTTGCAAGCACCTCTGGGCGACGCTTCTACTGGCCGAATCGCGGAACCTGCTCCAGGCGCCGCCGGTTTTTCCGTTGAAGCTGATCGTCGAGGGGCCGAGGCGTCCGCAGGCGCCGGGGCCGATCGACCTTCGCGACGACCCGGGTTCGACGTATCCGTCGATTGAGCCTGGCCTGGAGATCCTGGGTCTGGCGCCTCCGCGTCCTGGTCCGCCGGGTGCGGTTGGGGGCGGTCCGCGGGGCCATCGGCCGAAGCCCAATCGGGACCGCGATCGGGAGCGGGGCCGTACCCAGGAGCCCAACGGGGCTCCGGCGGGCTGGTCGCAGCGCGGTCCTGCGCCGCGGGACCGACGCTCGAAGCTGAAATCCGGTTCGGGCACAATCATCGGTGCCGGTCCGGTTGGGGGCGGGGGAGCGGGCCCGGGTGCGGGTCGTGAGGCGGGACGGGCGGCCAAGGCGGTCAACCGGAATGGTAAGCGGCTGCTGGTTTATGTTCTGGATGTGTCCTCGACGCAGACCCAAAATCAGGTGGTGATCGACCTGGCCCGGCGCCAGCGGAAGGCGACCGGGGAGTGGGGGCCGCTTCGGCCCTGGTACTACGCACCGCACGCTGCGCACGTGAAATACGACCCGGAGGACCGGCTCCTGCTGGCGCTGCTCGACGAGGCGCAGGGGCTTGGGCCGATCGGGGCTTCGGCGTATGGGAGTGGGTCGGGTTCGAATGGTCTGGAGGGTTCCTCGAACGGTCCGTCCCGGCCGTACGCGGCCTCGGCCCGTGCCGCCGCCGAGCGAGCGATGCGAGGGACCCGGCGGTTTGTGCTCCGGAAGGATCAGGCGGGGCTGGTCGAGCGGTTGGCCCGGACGGGACGGCTCCGGCTCCGTCGGACCGACGGGGAGGACGATCCGCCGACGATCCGGTGGGACGACGGCCAGCCCTGGCGGTTCAGCCTCGATGTGCGCGCGGAGGCGGGCGGCAAGCGATGGTCGTGGCGCGGCGTTCTCCGGCGAGGCGACCAGCGGATGGACCTCTCCGAGCCGCTGATCCTGCTGCCGGGCCTGCTGGTCCAGGGCGCCGGCAAGGCCGCCCGATTCGACGACCTCGGCGTGATACCCTGGATTACCCGGCTCCGGTACGAGAAGGAAATCACCTTCGTCGAGCCGCAGCAGGACCTGATGCTCGGTCGGATTCTCGCCGAGACCCGCGTTCCGCCCCTGGAACTGGTCGAGACGCTGAACCTCGAGGAGATCGACGTCAAGCCGCGCCCCTGTCTGACGCTCCGGACCCCGCTCCAGAACTGGGGCCTGGGCGCCGACAAGCTGATCGGCGATCTGGAATTCGACTATGATGGCGCGGTGATTCCGGCGGGTCGAACGACGCCGCTCGCGGTATCGACCGAGCTTGGGCTGGTGATCCGCCGCGACCCGAAGACCGAAAGCTCGGCCGATGTGAAGCTTTTTGAGCTGGGTTTTCGCGAGGCGAAGGATCCGAGGCTCGACCCCGGGACGCTCGAGTTGCCGGCGAAGCGGCTGGCTCCTGTGACGAAGGACCTGGTCGCGGCTGGGTGGCGGGTGGAGGCGGAGGGGAAGCTGATCCGCCCGGCCGGCGAGTTCAAGCTGGCGCTCTCGACCGGAATCGACTGGTTCGAGCTGGACGGCGGGGTCGACTTCGAGGGGCACCGGGTGAGCCTGCCCGACCTGCTCGCCGCGGCGAAGCGAGGGGACCCGATGATCGAGCTGGGCGACGGCTCGATGGGGATGCTCCCCGAGGAATGGCTCAAGAGGTACGGCATCCTCGCCGACATCGCGACCGACTCCACCGACGGCCACTTTCTCTTCAGCCAGTCGCAGGCGGGCGTCCTGGACGCACTCCTGGCGGCCCAGCCTGAGATCCGGGTGGATGCGGCATTTGAGAAGATCCGCCAGAATCTCCGGCAATTTGAAGGGATCGTGGCGATCGACTCGCCGCCGGGCTTCCACGGCGAGCTTCGGCCGTACCAGTGCGAGGGGCTCGGCTGGCTGGACTATTTGCAACGATTCGGATTTGGCGGCATCCTCGCCGACGACATGGGACTCGGCAAGACGATCCAGGTGCTGGCGCTTTTGCAGCGGCGTCGGGCGTTTCGGCAGGCGAAGGGCCCCTCGCTCGCGGTGGTCCCCCGGTCGCTGGTCTTCAACTGGATCTCAGAGGCGGAGAAGTTCACGCCGCGACTCCGGGTCCTGGATTACACCGGACCGGGCCGGCACCCGCTCCGCGAAACCTTCCGCGAACACGACCTGATCGTCACAACCTACGGGACGATGCGGAGCGATATCGCCGAACTCGCGCCAGTGGATTTCGACTACGTGATCCTCGACGAGGCGCAGGCGATCAAGAACTCCGAGAGCCAGTCGTCGAAGGCCGCCCGGCTGCTCAAGGGACGGTTCCGGCTCGCCATCAGCGGAACGCCCATCGAGAACCACATCGGCGAGCTCTGGTCCATCTTCGAGTTCCTCAACCCGGGGATGCTGGGGACCGATACCGTCTTCAAGAAATACGTGAGCGGATCGGGCGCCTCGCTCGACGATGGCGACCGCGCCACCCTGGCGAAGGCCCTGCGCCCGTTCATCCTCCGAAGAACCAAGCAACAGGTCGTCAAGGACCTGCCCGACAAGACCGAGCAGACACTCTACTGCGACATGGAAGCCGATCAGCGGCGGATCTACGACGAACTTCGACTCCACTACCGCGACGCCCTCCTGCGCAAGGACACCGCCGAACTCAACCGGTCGAAGATCGAGGTCCTGGAAGCCCTCCTCCGCCTCCGACAGGCCGCCTGCCACCCCTCGCTAATCAACCCCGATCTGGGGCCCGAAGGATCGGCCAAGCTAGACATGCTGATTCCATCGATCATGGAGGTCGTGGAGGAAGGGCACAAGGCGCTGGTCTTCTCGCAGTTCACCAGCTTTCTGGCGATCGTTCGCGAGCGACTGGATGAGGAGAAGGTCACCTACGAATATCTCGACGGCCGGACGCGTAACCGGGCGGCGCGGGTGGAGCGGTTTCAGACCGACCCGGATTGTCCGATCTTTTTGATCAGCCTGAAGGCGGGGGGTCTGGGCCTGAACCTGACGGCGGCGGAATATGTGTATCTGCTGGATCCGTGGTGGAACCCGGCAGTCGAGGCGCAGGCGATCGACCGATCGCACCGGATCGGCCAGACGCAGCATGTTTTCGCGTATCGACTGATCTGCCGCGACACGGTCGAGGAAAAGATCCTCGAATTGCAGCAAAAGAAGCGCGACCTCGCCGACGCGATCCTCAACGCCGACAACAAGGGTGTGATCCAGAACCTCACCCGAGAGGACCTGGAATTCCTGCTCTCCTGAGGCGTGCGTCCGGTGGTGCCCCAGGGATCGCGATGCGGGAGGCGCCCCGAGGATCGCCACGAGACGAGAAGGAAACGACCCGGTTCCTCCCTCGACCTTTTTGCCCTGGCGAAATGGACCAGCATCGGCTCGTCCACGAAAGGGGGACAGGCACCTGCGCTGCGCTCCGGAGCCAGTCCCCGTTTCCCAGCCGAGACGAGAAGGAAACGTCCCTACCGGATCTTCCCCATCATAAAGTGCATTCGATTCTCTGCCTTTTTCGTGCTCTTCGTGATTTTCGTGGTTCCTCCGGATCTACGATTTCGGGGTTAACCGCGCTCACGATGATGAGAACAGGCCCCTGCGCTCCGGAGCCCGTCGCCGTTTCGCGGTCGGTCCGGGAAGGAAACGGCCCTGGCTCGATGGCCTTCCGCCTTGAGGGGCCTTCCCAGCGCCCGGTACAATTCTCTCAGCACTGGACCGATCCGTGACGACCGGATTCCTGCGAGGGAGGTGAACCTTGAGCCGCGGCACCTGGACCGAGACCGACCCAAACCTCATCGCCCATCGCGATCAACTGGTGGACACCCTGCGCAGCTACGGTAAAGTCGCGGTCGCCTACTCGGGCGGAATCGATAGCACCGTGGTGGCGCGGGCGGCGATCGAGGCGATCGGTGAGTCGGCCGTCGCGGTGACCGCCGTTTCCGATAGCCTCGCCTCGGGCGAGCTGGAAGAGGCCACCGCGATCGCCGAACAGATCCATATCCGCCACCGGATCATCCGGACCGATGAGTTCGCCAACCCCGAATACGTCCGCAACAGCCCCGATCGCTGCTATCACTGCAAGAGCGAACTCTACGGGCAGCTCTCGCGGATGCTTGACGAACTGGGGGTCGACGTGATCGCCTCGGGCGCCAACACCGACGACCTGGGCGACCATCGACCCGGGATGCGAGCCGCCGCCGAGAACGGCGTCCGACACCCCCTGCAAGAGTGCGGACTCGGCAAGACCGAGGTCCGCGCCCTCGCCAAAGCCTGGGGCCTCCCCACCTGGGATAAACCCGCAACACCCTGCCTCTCCAGCCGAATCGCCTACGGCGTCGAGGCCACCCCCGAACGGACCCGGATGATCGATCAGGCCGAACAATGGCTCCGACGACAGGGGCTTCGCGTCCTCCGCGTCCGCTACCACGACGGCGACCTCGCCCGCGTCGAGGTCCCACTCGATGACCTCCCCCGCCTCGTCGATTTGCAGACCCGAGGCGAACTCGTCGCCGCCTTCCGCGCCCTCGGCTTCAAATTCGTCACCCTCGACCTCGAAGGCTTCCGCTCGGGCAGCTTCAATGGGTCGTTGCCGCTCGTTTCTCTGACGCCCCTCGTCAAGGTGTAGTGGTCAGTGGTCAGTGGTCAGTGGTCAGTGGGGCTGGGGCGCAGTGGTCAGTGGTCAGTGGTCAGTGGGGCTGAGGCGCAGTGGTCAGTGGTCAGTGGTCAGTGGTCAGTGGTCAGTGGTCAGTGGTTGGGGCGTGGTGGTCAGTGGTCAGTGGGGCTGGGGCGCAGTGGTCAGTGGTCAGTGGTCAGTGGTCAGTGGTTGGGGCGTGGTGGTCAGTGGTCAGAGAAGATGCTCAAAATGCAATAAGCAGTTGTCCTTGCGGACCGGCGTGTAGCCGGCGTCGCTGGTAAAGTCCCCGAAGCGAAGGCGATGACGCCATGAGCGTGAGGCATTACAGCGACCTGATCGCATGGCAGAAGTCGATGGATTTGGTCGTGCTGGTGTACAGGGCTACGGAGAGATTTCCTTCGATCGAACGATTCGGGCTTTCGAACCAGCTCCGTCGGGCGGCCGTTTCGGTCCCCTCAAACATCGCGGAGGGACAGGGTCGTTATACCACTCGTGACTTTTTGCGTTTCCTGTCGATCGCGTATGGATCGCTTCAGGAGGTTGAGACCCAGCTCGTGATTGCCATCCGCCTCGGCTATCTGGACGAAGCCTCTCGACCCAGCTTGTTCGACCAGACGAGAGAGGTCGCCCGGCTGATCAACGGATTGAAGAATTCCCTGTCGCGCGAGGAATTTCCATCCGGACGCTGATCGCCAACCCCTGGCCACTGACCACTACGCCCCAACCCCTGACCACTGACCACTACGCCCCAACCCCTGACCACTGACCACTACGCCCCAACCCCTGACCACTGACCACTACGCCC
>DAHZZC010000585.1 GCA_027435495.1 Planctomycetales bacterium | reverse complement strand
AATCCTGTGGGAATTCGGTCTTATATTCACGACAAGCGGTGCGACCTGTCCAGGTTGAATAGTGAGTGGTAACCTCGAAGAATACACACATGTGCATTTAGACTGGAAGCCAATAATTGTCACAGTATGATCGAGGTAATTCGCGAGGTAAAAGGTAACTAAGGGCCTCTCACCCACTCGCGAAGTCCCAAAGTCTTTGGCATACGCATCGGGAATGAGTGCAGCACCACGAAGATATGCCAGAGCCGACGCCGTCGATCCGAACCAATAGTTTCCCGCCAGGAACAGAAATACGAGTCCGAGGTTGATCAAAAGTATGGTTGCGGCCAACCAAGACAGGCGGCTCCTTTCTCTCGGAGAAGTGCTTGAACTCAAGACTTCGTTTCCGCTCTCATCGGTAATAAGGTGCGACGACCGCGAAGCCTGGTGAGCCATGATCAGCCTTCGAGAGTAAGGGAACGGTGTATTTCGTTGATGCTGTTAGAAGACGCCGGCACAACTCTCAATTTGACTTGTGTTTCAAAAAGTAATTGCCCGCGTGCGTGGCCGGTTACATCCATCAAGAGCGTACCTAAGAAATCCGGCTCGGCAGAGGAATTAAATTGAATAGTAAGTGTCTTGCTCTCGCCTGGAGGGAGAGCGATTGATGCGGGCGCAATGGTCAGACAGGGGCAGGTTGTCTCGATGAGATCGAGGCTCACCGGCTGAGAGCCGCGATTGAAGATCGTGAGGTGCGCTCTAGCATCTTGGCCCTGGATGACGACCCCAAGTCGCACGGGATCAGGGCTGATCTCGAGCGGGAAATGCCGCCGTGCGGAACTTGCTAAATTGGTGAGGGGGGGGGTATGATTCGGCGATGCAGAGCCGATAAGCGAGATGCAGAAAACTGCGATGCCCGCCAAACTCGGGAAGGCGGTAAGGAGGATTAGACGACCGCGTTGATGAATGTTTCCCATTGGCGTCGTCATAGTCGAGCCTCCGGATCGGACAGATCCGCTCTTTGACTTTTAAAATATAACAGCGTCGAATCGGCCTGGCAAGGCCCGAATTTTTTTCGTACGTCTCTGATTTCCGGGACGGAAGTCTCCAAGTCAATCGGCACGGAGATTCAACCATGTCGTGGGATCCTTTATCTGCGTGGCCCGACGAGCGTCGGTGGATCTGGCTGACCATCGCCGGCTGGCTCCTGCTACTGCGGGGCTCCATTTTCGTCGAGAACTTCCAGGCCAAGCCGCCTCGGGAGCTCGTCCCCGACTTCTTCCAGGAGTATGCGTCGGCTCGGGGCTGGCACGAGGGGCTGCCGGTCTACGCCGATCATCACGAGAGCGCCCGGCGCTATCTCGGCGTGCCGCTCAACGACCGCCGTTCGCATGTCGTCGTCAACGCTCATCCTCCCACATCGGTCCTGCTGGCGCTCCCGTTCGCCCGACTCGGCTTCGACCGCGCCTTCCTGATCTGGAACCTCGCCTCGCTCGCCGCGCTGGCGGTCAGCCTCGCGATCGTCTGGCGCGCGCTGAGTATCCCGTTCTCGGCGTGGTCGATTGCTCCCCTGGTTTCGCTGCTCCTGCTGTGCTTTCCCTTCTGGGAGCAATGCCGGTTGGGCCAGCTCACGCTGATCCTCCTTCTTCTTGTCACAGCCGCCTGGGCGGCCGAGCGGTCGGGATGGCCCCGGCTGGCGGGGGTCTTGCTGGGCGCGGCCGCCTGCGTCAAGCTGTTCCCCGGATTCCTCTTCATCTACTACGCCCTCCGCGGACGGTGGCGGGTCGTCATCGCTGGGCTAATCGCGGTTGTCGGACTCTCGGCCCTCACGGCGGCCGTCCTGGGGGTCGAGGCGTATCGGACCTATTTCGTTACCGTTCTGCCCGAGGTCCAGTGGTTCCGGGTCGGATGGAACAACGATTCCTTCTGGGGCTTCTGGAGCCGGCTGTTCGACCCCGCCCCCGAGCACGAGCGAGACCGATCGCTCACCGAACCACTGTATTACAGCCCGATGCTGGCTACGGGGCTCTCCCTCATCTCGGCCGCTATGATCACCGGAATCCTTGCCCGGGACGTCCGCCGCTGGGCGAAGGGATCGCCATCGAAGTTGTCCGCGGTTCCCTACGCCGAGCCTACGGCCGCCCCCTCTTCGAAGGGCTCGGGGATCGAAACCGCTTCCATCGAGCGGACGTCCGACATCCCCCCGAAGACGCGGCAAGATGACCTCACGTTCGCCATGGCCGTCGGAGCGATGCTCCTGATCTCGCCGATCTGCTGGGAGCATTATCTCCTCCTCCTCCTGGCCCCGCTGGCGATCGTCTGGATGGAACTGCCGGCCTCGCGGTCCGCGCGGGCCGCTTTCGTGACGATCGTGGCCGCGTTCTGGCTGGGGTATCCAGTGACGTGGACGGCCTTCGGCCTCAACGGGCGGACGGCCACGCCGATCGACTCGGTCGGCATCCTGTCGTACCAGTTCTACGCCCTGCTGGGATTCTTCGCCCTGGCCCGCATGGAGTTGATGCGGCTGCGCGGTCGGGAGATCTCGCCCGAGGTCGCCACTCGGCGCACCTTCACCGTCTGCGCCGCGGTGATGGTGGCGCTCTGGGTCCCCGTCCTGCACGGGATCTGGCGCGATTACGGCCTGTTCTACTTCATGGGCCTGGATTTCGGGATCTACCGATCGGCCGCCGCAGCGGCGATCGCCGAGGGTCCGACGGCCATGTACGACATGGACGCCGTCGCGTCCCACGCCCGAGAATTGATGACCTACTATGGACCCGCGGCCCGGGGACTCAACGTCGGCCCGATGGCCTATCCCGCCATCTTCCTCCTGCCCGTCCTCCCGCTCGATGCCCTCGCCCCGCCGCTCGGTTACGTCATCTGGACCGGACTCGGGCTGGCGCTCTCCTACGCCGCGGTGGCGGGCATGGCGGCGCGATGGCCCGGCGCGGGGCGAGGGCTGGTCGTCGCCGGGGTCCTGTCCTTCCCGGTCGCCACGGCGTTGTTTCTCGGCCAGGTGACTCCGTTGTTCCTCTACGGATTCTCCCGCGCCTACCGGTCCCTGGAGCGCGAGCACGACTTCCGCGCGGGGCTCTGGTGCGGCGCCCTCTACGTCAAGCCCCAGTACGCCGCCTTCCTCTTCCTGGTCTTCCTCCTCAAGCGGAGATGGCGAGCGTTGGGCGGTCTCGCTCTGGCCGGGGCGATCGTCCTGCTCGGCTCGATGGCGATCGTCGGCCCGGACGGGATGAGGGCGTGGTACGAGACCCTGCGCGGGATGTCGGGGTTCCGCGACGTGCCGCCGATGATCGGCCCCCAATGGATGATCAACTGGCGCGGCGTCCTGGCCGTAGTCCTCCCCGAGGGCGTGTCGGATCGGACCGGTCAGGTTTTGACTTCCATCCTCTCGATTCTGACCGTCGGGCTCCTCCTACTGATCTGGCGGGGACGATGGGATCCACGAGGCGACCGATTCGGCGTCCAGATGCTGGCGACGATCATCGTGATGATGATGGCCAGTTACCACAACCATGCCCACAGCGCGGCGCTTTTGCTCGTGCCGGGCATCGCGGTGGCCGCGCAGGGAAGCGGGCCCAGATCCCTGCGCACCATCCTCGCCGCCGGCCTGCTGGCGCCGGTCCTCCTCTACTTCTTCACGGCCTCCATGATGTACGTGTCCTGGTTGCTCATCGTGCTGATGCTGGCTGCCCTGGGAATCATCGTCCACGACGAACTGGGGCTCTCCACTGTCTGTTCCGAGGCCCGAAGGATTGATTCACACGGGATGAGCCGAGAGAATTGAGATTGGCGGAGGTCTTATCTCGGCTCGATGCCAGATGAAGGACGAATGAGTCCTTACGTTCCGGATCGCGCCAGGATCGCCCATCCTCGAATTCTTTGGAGCCAGGCGTTGATGGAGACCTCCTCAGGGAATCGCGACCTGCCCACTTCACTCGGCTCTCAAGCTCGGATCGTGGCCTACACGGTCATCGTCGCGATCGTGGCGACCTGCGCGGGGACGCCGGCCGCGAACGCCCAGGAACCGCCGCCCCGTCCGATTGGAGCCTCGGACCTGCTCCGCTCCGAGCCGTTCGACCGGATCACCCTGATCGATAACAGCGTGGTGATCGTTGAGCCGGTGAGCCCCCGTCCGCTTCCCGTGATCGACGTGAGGAAGGAACGAGAGAAGCGGCTGAAGGAGGCGACCAATCCCGTCGAGACGTTTATCGAGGTCGGCAAGGAGCCGAAGAAGCAAGATGAAGGGACCGTCGAGGGGCGCGATATTATCAAGATCCACCTGCTTCAGGCCGGTCGGAGCGAGGTCCGCGACTTTCTCGTCAAGCGGACGAGCATCAAGAAGATCGAATACTTTGAAGACCTTCTGCTCGATGAGGTCGACCGGCTGATCCTGAGCCGCGACTTCGCGCGGGCGTTTGAGTGCTGCCTGCGCGTCAAGACCCGAGATCCATCGTGGCCTGGGCTCGACGATCACGTCAACAAGGTTCTCTACACCGAGGGCAGACGGGCTCTGATCGACGGCGACGACGAGCGCGGGCTCCGGCTTTTGCGCGAACTGCTGGGCCGGAATCGCGAGTATCCCGGTCTGCTCGAACAGATTGTGCAAGCGTACGGCAAGCGGATCGAGCGGTCGGTCAGGATGGGTCGATACGTTCTTGGACGTCGGGTCCTGCACGAGCGGGAAGGGGTGGTCGGCGAGCGAGCCTCGGTGGCGGCGCTTCGGTCTCGGTTCGTCTCGAAGGCAACCGATCGGCTCCAGCAGGCCGAGACGAAGGATCCGGCCGACCGGCTCGACGCGCTTGCCGAGGCCCTCAGGATCTGGCCGACGCTTCCGGGCGTCGAGGCCCGTTACATCGAGGCGTTCCGGGCGATGCCGACGCTCGACGTCGGCGTGATCGACGTGGCCTCGCCGCCGGGTCCCTGGGTGAAGTCTCCGGCCGACGATCGGATCGTCCGGCTGCTTTACCTGCCCATTCTCGCCGACGACGACGAGGACGCCCGGAAGGGGAAGCCGGCCGGTCAACTTGCGGCCTCGGTGGAGACCTCGGACCTTGGCCGGCGGATGGTGATCCGGCTCCGCCCCGGGCCGATCTGGTCCGACGGCTCGCGTCCGGTCTCGATTGCCGATGTCGCTCGAGCCCTGATCGAGCAGACCGACCCGCACTCGCCGACCTACGAGGCACGTTGGGCGCAGTTGCTCGACCGGGCCGAGGTCCGCGGCGAGGATCGCATCGAGGTTCGATTGCATCAATCTCCGCTCAAGGCGGGCTCGTCGCTGCTCGGGCCGGTCGGGGCAGCGCACGCGGGGGTCGACGGCCGGGTCGTCCTATCGGCGAGCCGTCGGATTCTCGTCACCGATGGACCGTTTGGATGCTCCCAGTCGGAGGATGGCCGACTGGAGTTGCGGACCCGGTCCGATCAGGCGAGCGATGGAGCGATCCGCCGGATTCGAGAAGTCCGGCTCTCGCAGGGCGAGACGGCCGTCACCGCCCTCCGGCGCGGGGATGTGACGATGATCGACCACGTTCCGCCGGACCAGGTCGCC